>CAZION010000014.1:0-53795 GCA_964540865.1 uncultured Victivallis sp. | reverse complement strand
GGCATCAGACACCAGGCATCAGGCATCAGTCCAAAGAAAAGGAACTAGGCATCAGACACCAGGCATCAGGCATCAGTCCAAAGAAAAGGAACTAGGCATCAGGCTCCATATTATTTACTGTGTTTATAAATTTTATCGATTAAGCTTATTAACATTTTCGAAACTTCTTCGCATAAGGCATTTATTTCATTATAATCAGAATCTTTCAAGAACGACAATCTTCTAGATATTTCAATCTGTGTCTGGAGTTCATACAATGAACCAACTGATATCTGTAAAAAACGGATATAATCTCCAGTGGATCTCCTGCCATATCCTTCGGCAATGTTCGATGGAATCGAAACAACAGCCCTCCTTATTTGAGAAGTGAGTCCGTATTCTTCGCTCTTAGGAAAAAACCTTGTCTTTTCATAAGTATAAACAACTAATTCCATTGCTCTCTGCCAGACAATTAAATCCTTGAAACTCTCGATCTGCATAATCTCATTGCCTTCGTTTTTATTGTTTTATCTTATCACCCTTCTCTTGCCTCTTGCCTCTTGCCTCTTGCCTCTTGCCTCTTGCCTTCTTTACTACTCTCCACCTAAAGCCTTCTCCATTTCTACCTATTCCACACTTCCCTCTTGCTGTTCCCTAATGACTGGTGCCTGGTGCCTATTGCCTTCTTTACTACTCTCCACCTGTTGTTTGGTGACTGCCGCCTCCTGCTTAACCCCTGCAATCCGTTTCTCCGCGTCAGATATGATTTTTTCCAAGAGATAGACAGGTGTCGGCGACTTATCGACTTTGCCGAATATGTCCCAGGTGTATATGGAAAGCTCGCCTTTACCTATTTTCGCCGACATGCATGTGAAGGAGCTTTTATTGCCGGCCACTTCAACTGCAACTCCGCCGTCAAGGGGAATCAGGCTCAGCGAGTTTTCATTGGGCGCAGAATCACCCCATCTTTCCAAATCAAACTTCTTGTCGAAATCAATTATTTTTTCGTTGCGCGAAAAAATCATATTTTTAAAGGATTCGGTCCTTAGAGGAAGAGCCCCGGCCTTGGGATTTATTATTAGTATATTTGATCCGGTGGAGCAAATATTGATTAATTCCTTTTCCAGGCCTGAGAAATTCCCGAAGTCGATTCCTGTGATTATCAGTATTTTCTCCTTGAACTCTGCGAAGTTCGCAACTTCCGAAGTCACTACTCCGAGCGACTCAAGAAGTTTTTTTGCAGTGTCATCACCCGACGGAGCCCATAGACCGATCTTCAGCTTTTCCAGGGCTTTCTTTTTTGAAGAGAAAGGATTCGGCGAAAAGAAAAAGACGATCTTCTGGAGTTTCTTGTCTCCAGACACACAGGCGAATTCGGCGGCGGCACTGACCCCCTCCTTGATTTCCGGGAATGTGAATTTGAGTTCCACGGCTCCCGATTCCGGAACTGCGAGTTCCGCAGCGGCTATCGTCAGACCGGAATATTTAAGGTTCCATGCAAAGTTCTTTCCGTTCAGTCCTTCCGTTTTAATATTTATGGTGCTTTCCCTGCCGGCATAGAATGTCTGCGGCGAATTATACTTGAGCTCAGCAGCCGATAAAATCATGGAAGAGAGGAAACTGCAAAACAAAAATAAATGCTTCATAATAAAAACCTCATATCAATTATTGGCTTTTCTTGAAATCTTTGCGATTTTTATAAAATATCGCTGTTTTTGTTTACTTTGAAAGTAAAATTAAAAGAATGAATACAATTCTTATAATAATACTGATGGCGTATGCCGTGGTCATGGCGTTCGATTTCCTAATGGAATACCTGAACTACAAACACCTCAAAGCATTCGGGCATATGATCCCGGAGGAATTCAAAGGCAGGATTGAAGCCGAACAGCTTATGAAAACTTCCGATTACACCGTGGACAAGATGCGTTTCGGTTTTATCTGTACTATTTTTGATGAAGCGCTCATTCTGATATTCATATTTTCCGGCATGCTAGACTCATACAGTTCCTGGATGAACGGGCTCGGCCTGAATTTCATAATCTCCGGGATTGCCTTCTTCCTTCCTCTGATTTTCATAAAAACCCTACTCGAAATCCCTTTCAGCCTATACCGCACCTTTAAAATTGAGAACAAATACGGTTTCAATAAAATGACGATTAAGCTCTGGCTGAGCGATCTCCTTAAATCGCTCATAATCTCTGCGGTTTTACTTTCAATCCTCATCGCTGCGGCTTTCGCAATAATCGCCGCAAGCCCGGCATTCTGGTGGTTCTGTGTGTGGCTTCTGTTTTTCCTGTTCAGCATCTTCATGATGTACTTATCGCCATATGTCATTGAACCTTTATTCAATAAATACACCCAGATTGACGATGAAGCGCTTGTATCTGATATTTCTTCGCTCATGCAGAAGGCCGGGATCAAAATAAGCAAAGTTCAGAAAATGGACGCGTCAAAGCGTACAAAGCACAGCAACGCATACTTCACAGGCATCGGCCATGTGAAAAGAATCGTATTATTCGACACACTACTCCAGCAGATGGAAAAGAGCGAAATCCTTGCGGTCCTCGCACACGAGGCCGGCCACTGGAAACGGAAGCATGTATTGAAACTCCTGCTCATCGTTGAAACCGGAGCCCTGATTTCCTCGTATATCTCTTTTCTGGTTTTGAACAGCGACATCCTCTCCAGGATATTCCACATCTCCTGCGACAGCTTCCCAGCAAAAATAATCCTCCTTGGCTTTATCACGTCAATAGCCACCTATCCGATTGCCCCGATATTCAATTTTATTTCCAGGAAATTCGAATGGGAAGCCGACAGACTGGCATGCGATCTAACTTCCGGGAACGAAGGTCTGGTCTCTGCCCTGATAAAACTTTCCGCCGAAAACCTCTCAAACCTGCACCCCCATCACCTGTACGCAAAATTCCATTATTCGCATCCGCCAGTAACGGAGCGGATCCGGTACCTGAGGGAAATGCAAAAACGGTCATGCTAGCAGTTCGATTTAAACGAATGATTCATTTGAGAAAGACTTGCTTGAAAAGCCTTGCCGGAATATGTAGATTACCGCAAATACAAGTGAATATAAGGTTGCGGTGAAAATGAAATTCAATATCGTTCTTGAACGTGATGAAGATGGAATCTGGATTTCCGAGTGCCCATCCATTCCAGGATGTGTAAGTCAGGGAAATACAAAGGATGATGCAATAAAAAATATTATGGAAGCAATTCATCTTTGCCTTGATGTCAGAGCTGAACATGGTCTGCCATTGACCATTGAAACAAGACAAGTTGAGGTAATGGTATAATGTCTTCCGTTCCTTCCCTGAAAGCAAAAGACGTTATCAAAGCCTTCCAACACATGGGATGGATTGTCGCCCGACAGAAAGGAAGCCATATTATAATGGTCAAAGAAGGGGAAATTGCCTCTTTATCTGTTCCGAACCACAATCCTGTTGCAAGGGGAACTTTACGGACTCTTATCCGATCTGCAAACATAACAGTCCAAGATTTTATTAATTCATCAAAATAGGACTGTCATGACACAAGGCTATTTCATAACTTTCGAGGGTAGCGAATGCGCAGGCAAGTCAACGCATATCAAACTCCTCAGCAAATATTTCCTGGAGAATAAAGCCAACTGCGTTGTCACCCGTGAACCGGGTGGCACCGAGATCGGTGAGGAAATCAGGCAAATAGTAAAGCATCATGCCGGCAAAACTCCAGTTGCCGATGAAACAGAACTCCTGCTTTTCGCGGCGAGCCGCGCACAGCATATGCGTGAAGTGATTATTCCGGCACTGCAGAACGGCTCATATGTCATCTGCGACCGTTTCGCGGATTCAACCGTCGCCTATCAGGGATATGCCAGAGGACTTAATCTTGATTTCATAAGAACATTGAACCTCTTTGCGACAATAGGCCGTAAACCGGACCTTACGATCATACTCGACCTGACACCTGAGGAAAGTCTCGCAAGGAGAATTACAAGAAATGAGAATGACAGAATAGAGGCCGAGGATATCTCCTTCCATTCAAAAGTACGGGACGCCTTCTTGAAAATAGCGTCCGAGGAGCCCAACCGTGTGAAAATAATAAGTTCGGCCGGCAGCATCGCCTCCGTCCAAAATGAAATTGTGAAAACTGTTAAAAATGCAATTGCTTCAATTCCAAAATGAATTCCCTTTCATAATAAAAGCCCTGCTTTCCGCAAAGAAGGCCAGCCATCTCTCACACTCCTTCATTGTTCACAGCGACGACAGCACCCTTTCTGCGGATTTCGCAATATCACTGGCCCAGGCGGTCTCATGTCCGGAACCTCTTGATTCCGGGGACTCATGTGGGAAATGCCAGGTATGCCGCCAGCTGGAAAACCGGACATATTCAGAACTCTTCACGCTGGCTCCGGTTTCAAAATCAAGGCAGATCGTAATCGGAGAGGACAGCACCCAGCCCGACACCATGCGTTGGTTCCAGTCGCGCTTCCATCTCAAAAGCGTTTCTGGAGGAGGGATGAAAATCGGCATCATATATGATGCCGACTGCATGAACCAACAAGTGCAGAACTGTTTCCTGAAGACACTGGAAGAACCCCCGCCCTACAGCCTGCTCATTCTTTTAACTCCGAACCCGTTCACGCTGCTCCCCACAATCAGATCACGCTGCCAGAACATACTCCTCCTGCGCAACAAGTCAGTTTACGACGTTGAAAAAATGAAGGATCTCCTCCCGGTCCTCCACATGCTGATGTTTGGAAAAGCGGCAATATCAACGGCGGAGAGCTGCGCCTCGGAACTTATCTTAATTTCAAGCAGGCTCCATGACATCGCAGAAGAGAAGATTTCAGACAGCTGGAAAAAGTTTTTAAATGACTCGAAAAGCCTTGAGGCGGCGGGGCAGAAGCTGATCCAGAAACGGTTCGAAGCTGCAGTTGAGTCGGAATATATCGGAATGAGGAACTCTTTTTTAAGCATGATTCACGCCTGGTTTGCACATCTCTACATGCTTTCGCAGGGAATACCCGGGAACAGCATGGCAAACCCTGAACTCCTTTCCGAATTCAGAATAAAGCCGGAAGACATTGATCCTAAAAAAGCGTATCGGTCGCTCAGACTTTCAGAAAACCTCCTCCAAGTGCTCCAATGGAATGTGAACGGAGACCTGGCCTTGAGGGAATTCTGCATGAACAGCGTATTGGGGGAAAGGTAGTGTCGGAACGGCTCTGATTGAACAAATGCATTTTTAAGGGAACCTATGAAAATTCGAATCTGGTTCGCCATATGCTGATTTTTTGAGGTTCCCTAAAGCAATCCTTTAAATTTGAAAGGTATTGCGCAATTTGAAATCATGTAATATATTCATAAAACAATTTAATGGAGGAAAAATGAAAAGGACTGTATTTGCAATTCTCTTTTTATTCGCCATCCTGGCATTCAACAAGAACGTCTTCGCACAGGCAACAGCGTTTCCTAAAAAATTCCATATAGAAAACAATTCCGCCCTAGATGATGCAAAGAAACCGTTTGTATTCAAAGGGATATCCACCAGGGATCCGGTTGGGATGAACGCTGGAGATGCAAGCTTCCAGAATGAATGTGTCCCCTTCGATGAAAGGCTCTTTGCAAAAGCGCAGGCGTGGGGCGCAAATACAGTAAGACTGCCGGTACTTCCCTTCTCCTGGAAAATCCAAGGGAAAAACAACACTTTGAAATCCCTTGACCAGGCTGTCGCATTTGCTGAGAAGTATAAAATGTATGTTGTAATCGCCTATCAGGCAACCGGATGGCCGAGCACCGACAACCCCTCCGACAAGTCTAGCAGGACTACGATCGAGGAGCTTCATGGATTCTGGAATGAAATATCAAACCATTTCAAGGGCAACAAGGTTGTTGCAATGTATGAACTGTTCAGCGAACCAGTCACCAAGGAATTCATGAAAATATCAGAAAAAGACTGGATTGACTGGGAAAACAACATGGAAGTTGTAATTGATATCGTTCGGAAGAACGATCCCGAAGCCATCTGTCTAGTATCAGGCCTCAGCTGGGCCCGCGACATCTCATTTGTCGGAAGCTATCCTATAAGCAGGAAAAATGTGGGATATTCAGTACATCCTTATCCGTTTGAATCCCAGCTTTCCACAATGAAAAACATGAAGATTATTTCTTCAGCGGCAAAGAAACAGTTCATTTTTGCAACCGAAGTCGGATACGACATAGAGCTCTTCGTAAATCTCAACGATGTCCGGAAAAAGATTTTGGAACTCTATCCCGAAGTCAAGCCGCAAATGGACGAGGTGAAAAGACAAAGCGGAAACAAGCTTTACTTCAGCGACCTCAACCGCAGGCTTCTTGAGACACTGATGTCCAACCCGAAAACATCATCATATCTCAAGGAAGTCTCTGAAACCTACCAGAAGGAATTGAGAAAGACTTTCGATGATGGAAATATAAGCTGGTGCGCATGGTGCATGTCATGCGCCTGGCGTCCATGCCTCATCAAGGACAAACAGTTCGAGCCCACCGAGGCCGGCGATTTCTTCAGGAAGTGGTTGCTGGAAAAGAAGAATTGATCCCTTCAGCATTTCCCGGAGTTGGCGCCTAGCAGCAACGGCATCACAAGCTGACTGAAGCGCTCCGCCTGCAGATCCATGCCCTCAGCACTGGGATGAAGATCGTCGTCAGAGTGGCGTTTAATGTCATCAACACCAAAAAAGTCCATTCCGCTTACATAATAAAGGTTCATATCTCCCGCCGCTGTCAATGTCCGGTGGACTGATTCCATATCTTTGCGCATGCATTCCAGAGTGTAACCTGTCTGGGATGGCGTGCTCTCTCTCGGCGGACTTGCGATCGGGGAGATCAGAGCCATGGGAGTATGCGGGTGCTTCTCGCGGATAATTGCAACAGCTGCGGTCACAAGGGCCGGATATGTCCGAGTGTTCAGGCTGTTGCCTAAGGCATTGATGCCCAGCTTCATTGTGATGTAGCTGGCTGGCAAATCACGGATCAGCATAGCCACCATGGGTTCGAGAAGGCAATCACCTCCGAAGCCCAGGCATAGAAGGTTCAGATTGTGCATGCGGGCAACTGTTGCAGGCCATATTCTGGCTGCGCTGCCGGCACGGACGCAATGCGTTATGGAACTCCCCCATGTCACCCACATCGGTCGCCGATCCGGCATCGGACGCAAGACCGACGCCTTCTTGACCTTGATAATTTTCAAACCGACCGAAGCGCTAGGTGGCAGCCAGAGCTCAACTGTCCGAAGTCCTTTTCCGATCTTGCCGAACACCGCCTCCGAAACGCCTTCGGGACAGAACACCGACTGGACAATCACGTTGTCTATCACCGCATCGAAAGCATGGCCTTTGGGAAGAATGACTTTGCGGCCCTCCGGCAATGGAGAAAAGCTGAGAGAAAGGGACTCGGCATCGGTTTCAAAGCGCAGTCGCACCCCGCTTGTGCACATAGCCTTCTGCCAGAGGCTGTCATTCGGTGAAGGAAAGAGATGGCGGCGCTGGTGCGGCAGACGGCGAGGATACAGCGCATCGCCGACGCGCTCGGCTGAAACGGCTCCCTGGATAAAGGCTTCGGTAATTGGAACAGTCAACATATGGAATCTCCTTGATTATTCTTAAAAAAACAGAAAATTCAAGATCTTTATGTGAATTCCCCAGCTATTTCCCTATTTCCCTCAATTCGACATCGTCGAACCACACCTGGTCGCCCCTGCCGTTGATGCTCCAAAGCCATAGGGCCGTAGCACCCTCCAGTCCGGACGGGGTTTTGAAATCAAATTGCATCTGCTGCCACTGGTTTCCGGTATCGCCCTTGGGCTCGGTGCTGCTAAGTTCCCATTTCTTGTCCATCCCTGCGGCACGGCCCCTAGCGCGAAGCGCAACAATGCCTCTGCTTCCCTTTGCCTTCTGGATTTTGACCCATGCCGTAAAACGGTAGGATGTTTCCGGTTTCAAATTGCAGGACGCTGTCCAGGCAAGCGAACCTTCCTTGTCCGCATTGCAGACATACAGCGAACGCGTTCCTCCATGGGCGGTGACCTTGTCCCATACGAAGGTGCAACAGTCCCCACCCGGCCATATTGACCAGCCCGTGGGCATCTTGCCACCCTCCTCGAAACCAGGATTCGGCAGCAGGTTGGCTCCATCAGTTTCGGCGCACAGCCCGCTGCAATAACCTGCGGAGAGAACTGCTGACATTAGAGCCATGCAAGGGAGGAACTTCATTCTTCCCCCTTTTCCTCTTTAACAACCAGTGTTGCCATCTTATCGGCATTGTGGAAAGTCGGCTTGCCTGACGGAACAAGAATACTCGCTTCCGAACCCGCGTCGCGCGGACGACTACGGCAGACATTCAGGCTCCACGGCTTTTCAGCCGAAGTTTTGTCCCCTTCAATGTCTTTCATGGGGATGCATATTTCCAATGTCCAAGAATTTGTCCCCTTCTCTGCAACAACAGTCGCACCGGAATCCCAGTTGATGTTCATGCCCTGCTTGCGGTCAACGTCAACAAGCGCACCGTTCGAGTTTATGGCGAACTGGTAATACGAATGCTTCGGTGTCTTCAGGATCACCTCGATCGCATCGTCAAGCCAGACATTCATGTCGTCACGGTTGGTTCCGGAGGCCTTGAGGCTTTTCATGTCAGGCTCCTGGCAGACAACTCCGATATAAAGGTTTTTGTCATCGCACGCGACTCTGACCTTAGTGGGATTCTTTGTTGCTTCACCGGTCACACAGTCCCTGAGCGCCAATTCAGGACAGGCTTCCCAGCTCGCATCATCCAAACGGCCATCAACAGTCATGCCGGAAGCAGGAATCTCTTTGATTTCTATCCTGAGATATTCCGCCTTGCTGTTTTTCTGGAGCAGGATTTCGCGCAGTTTGGTTTCGCATTCACCACGAATCATCGCCACCCTTTTTCCATACACAGTGTCGGAACCTGCTTTTTTCTCGGCATCGGCCAGAGATTTCATCAGGTATTCAACATCGGCAGCACCGTAATTCTTCCAGGTCTTCTCCGCACGTTCATAGAATCCTTTCATCTCATCTTTTGCCGGACCGAAAAAGCTGGCGTAATAATCGTTCAGCATCTTATCCACGTCCTGATCCGGGTTCCAGTACAATCTTGCCGTTACGAATGCGTTCAGGTGGTTCAGTCCGGGATCGGCGAAACAGCCTTTCTCTTTCCAGGATTCAACAAATTCACCCTGCAACACTCCCTTCCATGATTTCAGGTCGTCGGAAGCCGCATGCGGGAAAAAGACCGGCAGTCCTTTATTGTCACTGCGGCTGGTGAGATAGTAATCCCAGGTGTAAAGGCTGTTTGGAGTCAGCTTGGAATTCCAGGCTTTGCGTATCTCGAGCGCCAGTGCCCGGCCCTCCGGGTTTCCGACATCGTTCTGGCGTCCACGGCATATCATCACAATAACGTTCTTGCGTAGAGCAATCTTTTCAGGAGGCAGAAGATAGGCACCGTAGGCGCAGCATCCGATTTTCTTGCCTGGATGACTCTTTTCAATATCGCCTGCAATCCGGTTTACAAAACCCCAGACATAATCCGACATATAGCCTGCGCTTCCTCGTTTAGGCGTATCCTTGCCCTTGCATAATTCACACTGACACATGTTGGCAAAACCGTCGGTCGGCATTACAGAGAAGGCTGTCACCTCGGGATAGGTATCGAAATACGCACGCACATAGGCGAGCATTTCGTTATAGAAACCTTCCGTTGAAAGACACGGCTTTCCGCCACGCGCAAGAAACTCCCTTTTCCCATTGTACAATGCGTAATATTCTGGATGTTTTGTATGATTGTTCTTATCACTGAGAATCACCTGCATGGTATGCCCGAACCCCTGTATCGGCGTCCCAAGCCCAAGCCGGAAATACCACAATGCACTGTCGCTCGTGCCAGGAAGGAAGAAATCCACGAAGGTTATCCCGCGGTATCCGATTTCCGGCTTGACTGTCTTATTGACCTTTGGAAGTCCAATGTTTGCAGTTTTCGGGACAATCTCCCCGATTTCTCCCGGCATATACCATTCAACTCCCAGACCTCTCAGGAAGTCATGAACCGCATAGATGCTTCCGGCGCCGTCACCAGCCCAGATGTCAAGCTCCTTGCTGTACCCTTTGAATGATGACAGGTCAAAAGACAGCCAGGTCTTTCCGGTCCTTTTCTCCCATTCAGCCTGCATCCGGGCCCGGTCCTCGCGGGACTTGCACCATGGCTCGCTGGGTTTATATTCCTCATCGATTCCAATCAACGCGAGCCATTTGTCACCGGAAACAACCTTGTACATGTCCCTCTTCAAATCCTTGACATCTATTCCGAGCTTGTCGGTCGAGGCACTCCGGCCCACATATATTTTCATAGGCACGTCGGCTCCGGGGGTTGTTACGATCTGCAACTGCACCCCTGAGATCTTGGCAAGGTATGTCTGCAATTCCTTGGCCGCCAACTTAACGCCTCGCTCCGGCTTATCGGAAATGACTATCTCCGCCTGGGCCTTTCCGTCTTTGACCAGATACTCCTTAAAGGAACTCGCAGGCTTGTCGGAAGCGGCAATCACCGCCGGAGCCTTCTCATCCTTAATCGGCTCCTTCTTATCGGGCACACCATTGTTGCAACCCACAAAAACACACATCAGCACCGCCATCGACAGGATCTTGAAATTCATAAAACGGTTTCCTTTCATCTCATATTCCTTATGTTGAATATTTTTCAATTTATAGGCGAATTTATGCTCCATAGGCGCACAGGCATGCCGTTATCTTATCAAGAACTTGCAATAAATCGCACTACTACTAAAAACCAGTTGTTTTTCATTTCACGGACAATGTGCCGATCTTCTTCTCCAAGGCGTCGATATCGGCTAGGCGTATGCCATCCTTGCCTTCGATGGCTTCCTTGTATTTCGCAATGGCTTCATCTTTTCTACCTTGGGCTTCATAAACTTCGCCCAGCATCTTCAAGGACTGGTATTTCCAGGCCCCGAGAGCTTTGGAAATATCTATTTTCTGCATGTCCGCCAACGCATCGTCTAATTTTCCCTGCCTTACCAAGATGTCGGCCCTTGCGATTGTGGAAATATAGAAGTGGGCGCGCCCTACCCCGCCTTTGTTGCTTGCTGATTGGGCTTTGAGAAAAGCATCCAGAGCCTTCTGATCGTCTTTGAGCATCAAATAATTATTACCAAGCTCGATCGGAAACGCCGCTTTGCTACGTTCGTCAAGATTGAATTCGACAGCTTTCCCGAGGTCTTTAACCGCAGCCTCATAGTCTTTCAATTTGGAATATGCTGAACCGCGCCGGAAGAAACCCAATCCTCTGTAGGCTTCAGGCCACGCACTGATGTCCTCAGCCTTGAAAGCTTCCATCAGCTCTTTGAATCTTCCATTGTCAATCATTATGCCCATCTGGGTGTTTATCGAAACCGGTTTGACTTCGATTTTCTTTGCCAGAGTCATCGCCTCGTCATATTTCTTCAGTTTGCCGAGACTGTCTGCAGCATAACTGAGACATTCCGCCTTGCTCACCGGAGCCGGAGCCGCATCGGCAAGTTTTACAAAAGCCTCCTGCGCAGACTGGCTTTCCCCTCTGCTATAAAAATCCATCGCCGCCTTGTAGTCGGAAGCATAATCCGCCATCACTCCAAAGCTCAAGCATGTTCCGACTCCTGCAATGATCATTTTCTTCAACATTTCAGTCTCTCCTCTTTCCATGGTTAATCAATATATAAATTCCCGAGTTTCGCCAAGACCGCAAAGAACTTCTTCCCGGTGGGGGATATGGCGGATGCTTCCGGTGCGCCTCCAGCCAGGCGCGCACGGCATACATTGATGCCCCACGGACTGGCCTTGCTGGGCCCCTGTGATCCGAAATCCTTGGTGGGAACCATGATTTCAACCGACCATGAATCCTTATCCTTCTTAACTGCCGCCTTGATGCCGGGAGCCCACAGCAGAGGGAGTGTATCCCGTTCCACTATTGTTGAATCACGGCTTTCATCCCATACGGCGCCATTGGAATTGACCGCGATTTTAAAATAGGAGCGTTCCGGTGTTTCAATATATATTTCCACAACATCATCATTGAATATGTCGGGGTCGTCATTGCTCTTCCCCTTTGCCAGTATCTTGTCCATTTCAGGTTCAAGGCATTTCACCCCGATCACAAGCGCTGACTTGTCCGGAGTCATCCGGAAGGAAACCTTCGTGGAACTCTGGGCCGGAACCGGCTGACCTGTCACAAGATCAGTCATGCTGATCCAGCTGTTATCAATCGAAGTCCAGAACGGCTTGTCGAGGTTGCCATCAATGCTGACCGGGTCCTTGCTGACGTAACAGCGGAAATCAGGCCCGCTCCGCTGCAGGCTTGCAAAAAGTTTTTTCAACGGCTCCATCTCGCCTTCAATCTGGGCGATGCGTTGGTCATAGACCGTGTCCTTGCCAGCCTTTTCACGGGCCGATTTGAGAAGCTCAAAATAACGGGTCACGTCTTTTTCCTTGAGGAATCCGCTGTTGGGCGTTATGCTCCGCGACTCGGGGCGTGTCCAGACCTGCTCGGCGAATTCACAGAATTCCTTCATCTCCGCCTTGGCAGGACCGAAATACAACTCGTAATACTCATCCTGAAGTTTCTTGAGATCCAGGTCGGGATCCCAGTAGAGTTTTCCCTGAAGGTAATGAAGCATGTGGGTCAGGCCGGGGTATGCAAGCTGACTTTTGCCATTCTTATTCCATGGCATGATTTCAACATCCTTGCCTTCGCAGATGCCGTTCAGCTTCCGCATTTCCTCCTGCAATATTTTCGAGTACACAATCGGATATGTCAATGCGTCATTCCGGTAGAAAAGGCAATACTCATATATGAAAAGCTTTTTGGAGGTCAACATGGACAGCCATTTATCGCGCATCTCCTTGTAGTATTTATATTCCGGCAACATTGACATTGACGCCCCGTAGATCATGAAAAGCGCCACGTTGTCGGGCAGCTTATCCACCTGCGAGGGCGGTTCCGCGTAGGTTGTGTAAGAATAGCATGTGAGGAACTTGTCCGGATGCGACGCCTTAAGCTCCTTCGCGGCGAAGAGCCAGTAATCCCAGACATAATCGGAATATTTGCCGGCATATCCCCGATTGTCCCTGTTCCAGACCGCCGCATCACGTTCATCAATCTCCGTGAATCCATCCGGCATCCCCAGCGTGAAATTAACAAGCAACGGGAAGGCTTCCAACGACTTGTTCATGTAATTGATGGAAGCTTTCCTGAACCCCGGCTCCATCAGCCGCGGCACGCCGTCATCGCCACGCCCAGCAATCATTTTGCCATTTGACATGGCATAATACTCGGGATGTACTTTTTTCTGTTCAGGGGTGAGGATATCGCGTGTGGAATGCCCGCCATTGTAATACGCGTAAGATAAACCATACTTCAACCGCTTGAACCACAAAACACCTTCAGTATCGGTCTGCATGGTCCTGTAGAAATTAAAACTGCGATTAGGAAACTTAGGCTCCTTCTTGAGATTCTGTTCTTTAGCAACAACGTTCTTCATGCTAGGGACAACCGTACCATTTTCGTACGGGTGGTACCAGCGTACGCCAAGCTGCTCCAGGAATTCCGACGCCGCATAAAAGGTCGCGGTTGCGTCATAGACATGAAAATTGAGCTTTGTATTCAACAATCCAGTTCCCCCGCTAGCTGGATCGGATTCATCCCCGGCAAATTTCCGCCATTCCTCCTTGGCTTTGGCCGCTTCCGGGCCACGCCTCGGATACTTGTCGGGGGGGCGCTGTTCATCGCGCCCGATCAGCACAAGATAATTATCCTTTGCGATGATTTTAAAGCCTTCCGGTTTCAAATCGGAAACGCTCAGCCCAAGCTTCCGTGTAAAATCGCTTTCACCGACGTAAATATGGTTTTTCACATCCTGGGACGGCATATTGGCAATCGGCAGCTTTGCTCCGGAAATTTTTTCAATGTATTCCTGAAGGTCATTACCCGCCAGCTTCACGCTCGAGAGCGCGTTCGCTTCCACGACTATATCCGCCACAGGCTTGCCATCATTTACAAGCTGCACATCCGCATACGCGGCAGCACCCGCAACCAACAACATGAAAGCCACACACATTTTCAAAAGTTGTCTCATTTTCAACCTCATCCTTATTTATGTTAATCTTTCAATAGCTTATACATCATTCGCGATAAGCAATCTGACGTTTCTGCTTATCGCGACGTCCGACGATGTTTTAGGATTTTCATTTAAACACCGACTGATATAAATTTGACAATAAATCTATTGCTTCCAGGCAGGCAGCCCAAGCAATCCAGCAAGAGTTGTCGCGTAAGGTTCATAGTAATAAACACTAACAGTGCCTATAGCGGCTCCAGCAGTAATTCGCAGATTAAAAAACTTGCTCTGCTTCCATTGTGCCGAACCGTCAACAAACATCACATTGCCGCCCTTGTTATGATTTGCCTTAAATAACTCCGGATTCGTTCCTCCTGTAAACATCCAATCCTGGAAAAGTGCATGAGTTGGCTTGAATCGCGACATCTGGCCTCCATCCGGATTGGAAGCAAAGCCTGCAGCAACCCCAGCCCCACAGTTGTTCAATGGCATATAGGTGGTCTGGCCACCGATTAAAAAACCATACGGGGTGCTAATACCGCCGCTGACAGACGGCTTAATAAGCGTTTCTGAATATTTTGCTGCCGGGCATAGGAAGAGAGGCCCCTGTGAACTCCATTGATCGTCCGTGACATATGCGTTGGCCCTGATGGAGGTGATAACACCGTTGTTAATCCATGCGAGCCTCAGTGTATTCGGCTCATTTCCAGTACTGTTCCCGGACAACCAGTCGTTATAGTCAATGGAATATCCCGCCATGAGCAAGTGCACCTGCTTAAGATTCGACGCACAAGTTATTTCCTTCGCCTTGTCTTTCGCATTCTTGAGCGCGGGGAGCAGCATTCCGGCAAGGATTGCGATTATCGCAATTACAACCAGGAGCTCAATGAGGGTAAATCCCTTGAATACAAAGGATTTACAAACGGGGAAGTCTGTGTCTGCAAAATTGGCGCTTGAGTTTTTTTCTTTCATTTCAACCTTCATATATTAATTCCAAATATATAAGACTTATGGGCCAATATCTGTATAGGATTTTTCAGTTCCATTCCTTTTCATGATTTTAATTATATAAGAAAAACCGACCAGAGTCAATGCCCTTATACATTATACTATTGCTCTAATCAACTATTTGCCGGAAATGCTCAATTCCGTAGGTTCTCCGAGGCTGTTGGAATAGGCTTTCGGGGTCATTCCGGTAATCCGCTTGAATATCTTGAAGAAGAAGGAGACGGAATCATATCCCACAGCACTGGAGATTTCTTCAAAGGAATGTACCGATTCCCTGAGAAGATGCTTTGCTGCGCTTACCCGCTGTTTCTGCAATATTTTCGTAAAACTTTCCCCTGTCTCACGTTTTATCAGAGCGCACAAGTAAGATTCGCTGATGCCGACCGAGCGGCTTAATTGTTTCATGTCAAGGGGGCTTGCGTACTTGTTAGCTATAATCGTCATGGCGCGGGTGACCGATTGGGACTGGTAACGCTGGGAATTCGCGAATCCGGGCAGTCTGCTTGGTACAACTACATCGGTCTGACGTATCAAGTTGGCCAGAAGGAGAGTTAGATAGCTGGCAATTACTTCGCGGCAATACGGCAACTCATGGACACTCTCCTTCTTCAAGCGGTCCATCAATTCATAATTCTCCCTGTGGACAGGGATGCTCTTAGAAAACAGCGATTGCGGAATTTCCCCATGGAAGAGAATGTTCAAGTAGTCAAACGGAGCGCCCTCCTTGCCGGTAAACCAATGCGTTGAACCTCCTGGAATTATTATGCATTCCCCAGGGGCAATATCTATCACCTTCTCTTCTACAAGTAAATGCACATTCCCGTAATCAACATAAATCAGCTCATGCGCCCCGGCATCGTGCACATGCAGTCCTGACTGGAAATTACGTCTTTTACCCTTGTGTGTGACAATATAGATCCTTTTTACCAGAACTGGTTTGACATTGTATTCAAGCTTCATTATTCAGACTCCTTTCCACTCATTTTCAAATAATCGGGATAGAACATTAAAATAATTGATATGAGCATTGTCCAAGATAGTTTGAGATTGTAAAATATCTATGAATATAAAATATAAATCCATGTCAAATAAGGATTGTTAAATATGGACATTGCAGAAAAAATCATTGACGGCAAAAATGGAATACGGGTTCAGTTGATAACGGATAACGTGGTAAGGGTGAGGTTCGCCAAGTCAGGCGAATTCACCGAAACTGCGCTTTCGCGTTATGGCTTCCTGAATGAGACCGCTGATGACAATCTGAAAACTACATTAAAAAACAGTGCTGACGGATTTGTTTTGGAAAGCTCCAAAACCAGTGTCAAATGGAGCAAGGAAAAAGGTCTTTCAATTTCAGACAGGAAATCAGGCCGCACCATTATAAAACAAACTGGGATGGAGATTGGAAAGAAAACCGCCTCCGTCAGGTTCAGTGCCAAAAAAAGCGAAGACTGGATAGGCTTCGGTGACCAGACAAGGACAAGGCTGTATCATCGCGGAACTGTCGCCGACCTATATGTCAGGAATGTGAAATCATACATACCGGTGCCTTTCTTCATGTCGACTGACGGTTATGGGATATTGGTCAACACCACACACCGAATTGTTTTCGACATGGCCAAGTCGGTTCCAGATGAGTTTTCCTGGGCGGACGACCGCGGGGAAGTGGATTATTTCATCCTGTTGGGAGGCAGCTTCAAAAAGCTCCTGGATATTTACACCAATCTCACTGGCAAGCCAAAACTTCCGCCGGAATGGGCGTTCGGGCTGTGGTATATCTGCAGGACACAGGCGAATGACTTGGAGGCCGTGAATGACGCGCTGAACTTCAGACGCGAAGAAATCCCCTGTGATGTCATAGGCCTTGAGCCTGGATGGATGGAGACATATTATGACCTCACTACCGACAAGAAATGGAATAAAAAACTGTTCACGATCCCAAGCTGGACGCCAAACGGCCCCCATAACTTCATCAATGCCATAAAACGGATGGGATTCCATTTCGAGTTGTGGCTTGCCAACGAGTACGACCTTTCCCACGAGGAGGAACGCAGACGCGGGCGAATGCAGACGGAAGAGGAAAAATCCGCTGCGTCTTTCCATGAAGGTGCAGAAATAGACGAGCATTTCGCGGCCCCGCGCCTCTCCGACACAATCACTAAAAAAGATGAACCATGGTTCAAGCATCTGGAAAAATTCGTTGATCAGGGCGCCGACTTCTTCAAACAGGACGGTGCGTACCAGGTCTGCACACACCCTGACAGGGTTTGGGGCAACGGCATGCTCGATGCTGAAATGCATAATCTCTACCCCCTGCTCTATTCACGCCAGATGCATGAGGGGTTTTCCGAAAAGACAGGACTGAGGCCAGTCGTTTTCACACCGGCAGGCTGGGCAGGGTTCCAGGCGTGGTGCGGCACATGGACAGGTGACACCGGCGGACGGCTTGAGACATTGGGCGCAATGCTGAACACGTCCATTGTCGGTCACAGCTGGGCCACAAACGACATGGAGGTCATGCAAAAGGAAGGTATTCATTTCGGATATCTTCAGCCTTGGAGCCAGATAAACAGCTGGTTCTATTTCAGGATGCCCTGGATTCAAGGAGATGAACTCTGCTCCATGCACAAGTTCTACAGCCGTCTCAGGGCCCGACTGATACCGTATCTCTATTCATGGGCTTATCATGCCACACAGACGGGATATCCCTTGATGGCACCTTTGACCCTGGAGTTCCCTGATGACAAGGCGTGCCGCTCAAACCTTCACCAGTATCTTCTTGGGCGTGACCTCATGGTCGGAATCTATAAAAATGAGATTTACCTCCCTGAAGGGAAATGGAAAGACTATTGGACCGGAGAGGTTGTCGAGGGATGCAAAAATATCACAGTTTCCTGGCCAGGCGACAAAGGCGGAAGCCTTTATGTCCGTGAAGGAGCCATTATCCCATTCGGTCCGCTCATGCAATACCGCAAACAAAAACCGCTCGATGAAGTTGAACTATACCTCTTCCCTTGCGGCAGGGAAAGCTCCATGGAGTTATACGAGGATGACGGCGTATCATTGAAGCATTCCTCCGGTGAGTCCGCCAAAACAAAGATAACGACATATTTGAAAAGCAAAACGGCTGTAGTTGAAATCAGTAAAACATCCGGTGATTACGAGGGACGTCCACATGCTCGGACATGGAGTTTCGCAATCGCCCTGCATTCAAAGCCTGTGGCAGTCAAGGTCAACGGAAAACTTTTAGCCAAATCGGGCTGGCTCTGGGATTACATCAGGAAAGAACTTTCCATATCGAAATTAAAATGTGATAAACTTTCTATGGCGGTTACGATATGAAGGACAAGAATAAAGTAGCATATATGCTGCGAAGGGTGATTCCAATGTGGAAACCGCAGGAGGCGATTGATGAAGTGGTCGCATTTTGCCGCCAGCACCACATTGACGAGATGATGTGGAAAGACGAATCTTCAGGCGCATTTCACGAACTGCTGACCATACCGGAAGTTGAGCTTCGGACAAAATGGCTGCAAAAAGCCTCTGACCACTTGCGGAAGATCGGGGTAAAACACTCCATAAACGTAATGACATCGCTCGGCCACGGCGATTACGGACAGAATGCTGAAGAACGGCATCCGGGATTGGAGCTGTTTGTCGACTACAACGGCAACCAGTCAAAATCCTGCGCATGCCCCATGTCACCAGTATGGCAGAAGGTGATTTCAGAGACCTATCGGCTTTACGCCTCCACCAATCCCGTGCGGCTATGGGTCGAGGACGACTTCAGATGCTATAACCACGGGCCGGCCAGTTTCGGCTGCTATTGCGAACGCCATTTGACGGAATTCGGAAAGCGTATTGGACGTAAAATCAGCCGTGAACATCTGGTGCAGGCCATTCTGAAACCTGGGAAGCCGGATCCATTACGTGGCCTTTGGCTTCGCTTCCAGGAGGAATGTATGGTTGCTGCCGCTGCGACAATCAGAGAGGCCGTGCATGCCGTCTCTCCATCAACCCAGTTGGGCTGGATGTCCATCACACCGTTTATGGTCGAACTTGAAGGACGAGGATTCAACGCCCAGATGAAAGCGTTCGCCGGAACCGGAACTGCTGCCATCCGAATGCAGACGACTCACTTCCACGAGGTGAATCCTCGCGGGATGCTGGTTGAGGACGAGAGCTTGAAAAAAGCCATTTATCAATTGCCCGCAGGCACTGTCCGCTGCACGGAAATAGAAGCCTGTCCGCATTCCCTGTACACCAAGTCCGCCCGCTGGATCGAAGCGCAGATGGCCTGGGCGTGCGTGCTCAACGTCCCCAACCAGACACTGAATGTCTTTGATTACATCGGTACGCCGATGAACGTGACCCCGAACACCTGCGAGATGCTGCGCACTAGAAAGAAAACACTTGAATCCATTGCCCAGAAATTCTGCGGAGACGCTGTATTCCGCGGAATCGGATTGCTATCCAATCCGTATTCCGCCGACTACGTACACGCTTCCGAAGGAAAAAAGATTGTGGAACTTCTGTCCAAGGAGACTGGCTGGGCGGACGTGCTGCGGGGATTTGGAATGCCGGTAGCCTGTTCTGACACTGAGGATGTGTCAGCCGTGACCGGACAGGCGCTCCGGCGTTTCAGCAGCAAGGAAATCCGCCAATTGTTTTCGCGCGGGGTGCTGCTTGATCTTTCCGCGTTGAGGGTGCTTGATGAAATGGGACTGAGCCTTCTTGCAGGAGTTAAGCTCGATACTGAATTCCACCAAAGGAGCCGCCCCGTTGGGCCAGAGCATCTGACCGATCCCGCGTTTGGCGGCGGCAAACACAGGTTTACCTGGATGTACGCCGTTTCCGATACCAGGATAATCGGTATTCTCAAACCTGCCAGAGCTGCACATGTAATCTCACAGATCCTCGATTCCGAACTTAAGCCGATAACACCGGGTGCGGTTCTGTATGAAAATGAACTTGGCGGCAGAGTCGCCGTTTTCCCTCACGACTTCTCCGGCAAAGATCCAGACGAATACAACAAAGGGACAAACAACTTCTTCTACTCCGAATACCGCAAAAAACAGATCCAGTCCGTCGTACGATGGCTTGGAAAAGAAACTGTGCCCCTCATAGTTCAGGCAAACGGCTGGGTGCTCCCGCACCGTTCGGATGTCGGAGGAAATGTTGTTTTGGCCGCCATGAATCTGAACTACGACGAATGGAATGAGATAAAAATGGAATGCTCGGTCAAGGGCAAGGTGAAACAAGTGCAGGTGATGAATCCCGACGGAAAATGGAAGACCCAGAACGGGAACTGGAAACAAAGTGGCAGCAGTTTCATATTGGAAATCAAGGTCAATGTGCCAACGCTGAGAATGGTCGCCGCCAAGCTGGAACTGTAGCTGCACGAACAACATTTCTGTATAATTTTTCAGAGCTATCCTCAGGATGGCTCTGAAAAATCATCACTTGCTTCTGAAGCAACTTGGGCTCATTCCATATGCTGCCTTGAATACCTGGATAAAATAACAGGCGCTTGAAAAACCGCACTGACCGGCTATTTCCTCCAAATTCAACTTCGTGCTTTCAAGAAGTTCCTTCGCATAATCCAGCCGAATCCGCCGTAACTTCGAATTGAAGTTTTCATTCCCGAACATGTTGAAGAGCCGGGAAACATGGGTCGGAGTTATCTTGAATTCAGCGGCAACATCATCCCTTGTCAGAGGTTCCTGAAAATGATGGTAAAGGTGATCGTAAATGTTCCGATAAGTTGACATTGCCTTGCCTTCGTCTGCCGAAGAATCCTTTTCCATCTGGTCTATTGCAATAAGGATGAGGTATTCTGAAATTTTGCATATCGCGGCCTGGTCCAATATCGTATTCCGGGCGAGAGCGCTCAGGGATTGATGCAGATGAAAACCAGACTGGCAGATACCGCCACTCACTGTATGATAAGTGAGTTGCCGCATTACGATTCCGGAGGAATCCTTTTCCGCATATACGAATCTGACATATTCCGGAAAAAGCACAATTGAAACAATAGTTCCGGTCTTGCGTTTTATCACATGCGGGTTGAAGCTTCCAGGCAATGCGAAAACAGCATCCCCTGGAAATATATCCTTCCTGCAATCGTGGAGTTGTTGCGTCCATTCTCCAGATAAAGCGAAAATCAATCGGGGCATTGGATGGACAGGATATTCCCTGTTAAGCGAACCTGCGGGCAATGAAAAATAAATCTTGCGTAGCCCATGTCTCTTCAGGTGGTCTCGCAAAACCCGCAGGAAAAAATCCTTATTGCTTTCCGGCATCTCTTCTCCATAATGTAACATTTCCTAAATAAATGTATTTATTTTAATATATACAAGCACGTATTTCAATGTTATAATCTCATTAGATTGAATAATATAAATTCAAATCAAGGGGCGGAGGTGTAGAAATGAAACGGGAATTTCAAAGCCATCAGTTTAGGAAAAGCTGTCATCATATATGTAAATCTTTTGCCTGCAAAAGATTTACTCTCGTCGAGCTCCTGGTTGTAATAGCGATCATAGGAATCTTGGCGTCAATGCTGCTGCCGGCTCTGAAAAAGGCAAAGGACATGGCCAAACAAAGCGTGTGCCTTGGGAACTTCCGCCAGTTGGGACTGGCGACCGGTATGTACATCAACGATTACGGCTATTGCTACGCCTATAAAAGTTCTCCCCCGCCACCCGCTTGGTTTGGTCTGATTTCAGACTATATAAAATCTCAAAACGCGATTGGGATTGGCTCGGTCTATCCGGGGCCTACGGTTACGAAACCGTGCCAGTTCGCCTGTCCAACAGTTGATCCGAAGCTGACAAACAGTGCTCTTTTCGGCTACGAGTATCAGACAATCGGTATTAATGAAAAAATATCATGGCTTACCGATTTATATTACCTTAAGGGGCCGCAGTTCAAGGATCCATCACGGCTTTTCCTGCTCGGTGACACATTCGGTCAAGGCGTTAATTGGCGTGACAACCTGGAGCTATATGAGCGGCTCCGCTTCTGGCACAACCGTTCGACAAATATCCTGTATGCAGATCTGCATTCCGACTCAAGGGCAAGAGGCAGCTTCTCCTCTACACAATACACTGCTTTCTGGGTTACGAACTCCACAGTTGCCGGGGGTGATTAATAGTCGTCCGGCATATACGCGATTTATATTTTAAACCCAATCTTTGACAGGATTGACACGTTAAAACAGAAACTCAATGCGATAACCAACAATTAAAGGATGAAGAAAATGGGACAACCATACCTATGGAAAATCATGAGGGGCCATGCTGCAGTGTTGATGGTTGCGTCTGCGCTATCGCTGGGAATCACTGCCTGCCAGTCGAACGGGCTATTTGGCGGCAAAGTCAATTTGGTGAAGGATGGCAGGCCAGTGGCGGAGATCGTACTAGCCAAGGATGCCATTTCGTCGACAAAACTCGCAGCGACCGATTTCCAGAAGCACATCAAACTTATTTCGGGCGCGGAGCTGCCGATCGTGGACAGGCCCGGTGACAAGACAGCCGTCTACATCGGTGACAGCGAATTTACACGGAAACTCGGGATCTCTCTTGACGACATCAAAAACAGCGGATACAAGGTGATCGTAAAGGACAACTACGTCGTCCTTGCAGGGAGGGACTTACAGAGGGAACCTTCTTTTTGCTCGTCTACCGCCACAATAGACAAAGAGAAATGGCAAAAGTTTGCCGGGGAGAAATATTCCCGTCTCTCGACAGGGCCAGGCGATTATGTCAAAGAGCTCGGCATTAGATTTCAAGACGACACCGGCTCCCTTTACGCCACGTCTGAGCTACTGGAACAACTTGGGGTGCGTTGGTACATGCCCTACGAGAACGGCACTGTAATCCCGGAGTTGAAGGACGTTGCGGTCAAAAACCAGAATCTCAAGAAAGAGAGCAATTACAAGGTGCGTTTCAGCACTTTTTATTGGGGAGAGAAATTTGCGGCCGCCTCCCTGCTGTGGCTCAAACATCTGAAATATGGGAGCGCAGTTGGCTTTGACCAGAACCCGCATGGGGTTTCAGTTATCCTGGGAGGGATGAGAAAAAATGATGCGCAGATGCAGGAACATCCGGAATACTTCGCCATGTATGACGGAAAACTGCTCGACAAGGAGGGCGGCGGGAAACCCCGTCTGACCAACCCGGAGTTCCGCAAAAGCACGCTCAACTATATGAACAAATTCTTCCAGGCGTGCCCGGATGTCTCCACGGTGATGCTAGGCATGCCGGACGGTTTAGGCACTATAGACGAAAGAGATGCCAAACTGTTCCCGCCCAACCCGCAGCGTGAAGCCAAATTCTCGGCCTATGTCTGGGACTATTGGCTTTGGGCGGCGCAGGAACTGAAGAAAACCCATCCCGACAAATCTATCGGTGTCCTCTCCTACACTTCGTATGCGGAGCCGCCGCCTAATTTGGAGAAAGTCCCCGACAATGTCATGCTGTATTTCATGAATGTCACCTGCTATCTGGCGCAACCCAACACGAAAGCGTATATCACCAGGCTGCGCGACAGGTGGCTGAAGCGTTTCTCCCCTGGAACAACGCTCATGACTGGCGAACATTACCTGTTCTATAGCTCCTACCACTTTCCCCGTTATCCGGTATTCTTCACAAAACTGCTGCAGGAGGAGATGCAAAAAGTAGAGGGGGTGGCCGAGAACCGTTTCATCGAGTCGGAGGCTATATGCCCCGGGTTGAACCACATGACCAACTATTGGCAGGCGAAACTCCTATGGGATCCGTACATGGACCGAGAAGCCATGCTTGACGATTACTACAACCTTTATTATGGGCCGGCCAAGGCCGAGATGAAAGAGTTTTATGAGTTCGCCGAATCGGTATGGATGCGCCCTGAACCGCACGTCATCAGCCCAGCCAAGGGTTTCTTGAATGAAGGCGATGTCAACCGCTATTTCCAACTCCTGTCGGCCGCCAGGGAGAAGGCCGGAAAAGACTCTGTATACGACAAGCGCATCGCCATGATCGAGGGCGAGATGCAGACGCTGAAAACTCTCTTTCCGGGCATGAAGAGGACGGGGCCGGCATTGCTGGGCAGCCGCGTCAAGGACACGGAGCCGCCTTTCACTCTCGATGGAGACCTGTCCAAGCCTTTCTGGAACGGGAGCAATGTTGTGAAATACAAGATGCGCGATCTGGTGACCGGAGAGTCGACTTCAAACAACAACACCACCGTGGCGATCCGTATGAGTCAGGACTGGTCGAAGCTTTTAGTCGGTGTCGAATGCGAGGAGCGGCATATGGACAAACTGTTTGCAAAAGCGGTGGACAGGGATAATTTCGACATTTTCAACGACGATGCCATCGAAATCTACATTGAGACCCCGGAGCGTTCCAGTTTCAAGATCGCCGTGAACCCCAACGGGGCGGTCTATGACGAGAGCACTGACGGCTACATCCTGGCACGCGACACGCTGGCCGCACTATGGAATCCGGGAGTCAAGGCTGAGGTCAAAAAACTCAAGGATCGTTGGACGGCCGAGATCGTAATTCCGACCGAGGATTTCGGAAAAACATTGCCTTCCAAGCAGCAGCCGTGGGGTATAAACGTCTGCCGTGAACGGTTCACGGGCGGGGAAGAGGAATCAACCGCAATCTCCCCGACAGGCAAAACCATATTTGCCGACCTTACAAAACTCGCCAACATCTGGTTCGAATAAAACAATTCAATTGTTGAGTAAAAAACAAAGGAGAATATGAAATGTTGAAAAAAGCAATCATCATCGGGCTAGGAACTTTTTTGACCATCAGCCTCTGGGCGGATTTTCTGGGCGACTTCACAGCGGCCGCCGACCTATACGGCAAGCAGAAATACCAGGAAGCACAGGAGGCATTCGTCAAACTGGCGGATTCGGCACCCACTCCAAAGTCAAAAGCTGAATGTCTCGCTTATGCCGCCGCCAGCCTCAGCCGTCAGAAAAAGTACGACGAGGCTCTTGATTTGGCAAAGAAAATAGCAGTCAAGCCTATTTCGATAAACTGCCAGATGGAAATAATGCTGCAAAACGAAAAAAGCAAGGAACTCATTGGTGCCTTCAAGGATGAAGACATCAGTGCCTGGCCGGATTATATAATTCAAAAGGGGTTTTTCAATCGTGGAACCGCATATGCCAACTTAACGGACTTGAAGCAGAATGCAGCGAAGGATCTGGAGAAGGCCGTTGAAAATGCCGGCAGCGACGAACGGCTCCGGATAACCGCACTTCATGTCCTCGGGAATGCCTATCTCTCCCTGAAGGACGACCAGAAAGCACTTGATAACTTCCAGAAAGTTTCATCTCTTAAAGGATGGAATAATTACTGGCGTTATTACAGCTCAGTGCTCTCCGGCACCGAAATATTAATCCGGCAGGCCAAGTACGATGATGCACTGGCCGAACTGAAAAAAATAGACATCAGCAAAACTTCAGGAGACTGGAAATTCCTGACTTTGCAGGCATACGGCGATATGTATGTTGCACAGGGTCGGAAAGAGGAAGGCATAGCCAAATACAGGGAGGCGCTGGAAACCAAAGACGTCGCAAAAATACATATCGACCAGCTTAACAGGAAAATTGCTTCGATAAATAATAAATGAAGTGGAAACAATGACCGAAAACTCTCTTATAGACATGCTGGCATTCAAAGGCAGAACAGTGATGATAACGGGCGGTTGTCAGAACTTCGGTTTGGAAATCGCAACAGGTTTCGCCGAAATGGGCGCCAATCTTGTACTGACATCAAGAAACAAGAAAAAGGCGAATAAGAAAGCTGAGGAGTTTTCCGACAAATTCGGAATTAAGACAGCAGGATTCGGGATGGACATCACCGATGAAAAATCCGTTGCTGAAACTTTTACAGAAGCCTTCAGGATTTTCAATGAAATATCGGCGCTTGTAAACAACGCCGGAGGTCATGGCTCCGGCACAACCGGAACCCTGGAGAAGGAAACGCTTTCCTCATGGAATGGCTATCTGAATGCAAATATGACTGGAACCTTCCTCTGCCTGCGTGAGTACGCCAGGCACATGATGAATAAAGGATATGGATCGGTTGTCAACATTGCTTCCGTCACATCCCTTCTGGGGCGGGACAGGATTGTCTATGAAGGTCTAGCGATGACACCAAACCCGATACCTTACACCGCGTCAAAGGCCGGCGTAATCGGATTGACTTACGACGCTGCTGCTTATCTCGGCAAATATGGAATCAGAGTCAACGCTGTATCACCGGGAGGATTTCAACGGAACCAGCCGGATAAATTTGTGAAGGCGTATTCTGAGAAGACAATGCTTGGAAGAATGGGCCGCGACGGCATGGATTTGAAGGGTGCCGTTGCATTCCTCGCTTCAGATGCGGCGGGTTATATAACAGGACACAATCTCTACGTCGATGGCGGGTTCAGCCGCTTCAAATGAGTGGATCGAATAGAAAATTGTATTTTCCAGATTTTTATGATTGCGAAGCAATCTTTTGGAGTGCGCTGTGTCAGCAGCGCTTTAAGATTGTCTTAAAGCGGCGCTTACACGCCGCACTCCAAAAGACGCTATCCGTCAATACAACTCCCGGCAAAGCCGGTTAAGGTAAAGGGACAAAACAATGAAGATAAAATTTCTGGTTGCCGGATGCGGTTCGATAGGGCTCAGGCATATAGCATGTCTTTGCACAAGGAAAGATGTTGAGATAGCGGCTTTTGACCTCAACAAGGAAGCTGAGCAAAAAGTCAAAGAGATCAATGAACGCATAAGATTCTACAGTGACTGCGATGAAGCTTTTGCAAAAGAAAAACCGCTCGTGACAATCGTATGCACACCCAACAGCTCCCACAAGGAGATGACGCTGAAAGCCTTTTCGTCAGGTTCACATGTATTGTGCGAGAAGCCAATAGCAGACACTGTCAGCGACGGGGTCGACATGGTCGAAGCCGCAAAAAGACATTCGAAGTTCCTTGCCGTAGGATACACTGAAAGGTTCAGGGAGTCTTTCGACTTCATCACAAAAAAGATAAAATCAGGGGAGCTGGGGAACCTGATAGGCGGTCGCGCCCTGGTAGGCACCTACAACACCCTTCTTTGCGCAAAAAGCGACTTCCGCAGCAAGGTTTTCGGAATTCTTCTTGTTGATTACACACATGAGATAGATATGCTCCGGTCTATATTCGGGGAAGTCAAAGACGTGGTCTGCAAAGCCAATTCCATTGCTGTAAAAGATTTGAAAGCCACCCCTTCCCTGGCTTCATTGCTGCTGGAATATGAAAGCGGCGCGCTTGTTTCAATTCACATGGATTATGTTCAGCATCCGCAACGCCGCATCATGGAATTCTTCGGAGACAGGCAGGTGATTGAATTTGATCTGCAGCTTGATCAGGTGAAGATATATGACTGCAATAAAAAAGGACAGGAAGTAATCAAGTTTGACAATATACGCAATGAACTATTCTGCCTCGAGCACCAGGATATGATCAACGCTGTAACGAAAGGGACAGCTCCCAGGGTTGACGGACATGGCGCAGTCGAAGTCCTCAAGATAGCCGAAACAGCCAGAGCCCAACTTAAAACAAGGATTCCCAAATGTTAAAAAGAGCATTTTCGTCCATCTTCACTTTTTGTTTAATAGGAACTGTTTCCGCCAGCGTAGAACTGGTAAGGGACGCCAAGGCTACGGCTGAAATTGTAATTGCCAAAAATGCCACCATCGGGGTTAAACTTGCCGCCGATGATTTCCAGAAACACATAGAGTTGATCTCGGGAGTCAAGCTGATGCTCGTCAACGCGCCTTCTCCTGACATGAAAAATCAAGTATACGTGGGCACGAGCGAATTCACTGATAAGCTCGGGTTCAAGCTTGGCAACTTCAACAACAGCGGGTTTGCGATTGTCGCAAAAGACAATTACGTCATCCTTGCCGGCGTAGACAAGATGCGTGGAGAGTCACCATTCAGAGGACCTGCAGGGCTGATAAAGTGGCAGGACTTCTGCGGCGAGAAATTCACGAACGGCAATATCAACAACGGTCCCGGAGATTTTAACGGACCGCTGAAGATCCACACCAACGATGACATCGGAACTTGGTATGCGGTGGCCGAACTGCTTGAACAGCTGGGAGTGCGCTGGTATATGCCCTATGAAAACGGCACAGTCATTCCGGAAATGAAAACAATCGCAATTGCCGATCAGAACTTCAGGAGGGAAGCGAAATTCGCACGTCGCGAATTCTGCTATTACGGCACCATGCGAACTGACGGCGACGGCATTTCCTGGTTCAAACGCCTGAAACTGGGAAATTTCAGCACCATCATCTTCAATCACACCACATATGATATTTACAGTTCAAAGGAACAACAGGAGCTGCATCCAGAATATCTGGCGTGCGATAAGGACGGCAAACCTTACAGTGGATATCCCTCCGGCCGCGGCATGCCCCGCTATACCAATCCCGAATTCCGGAAGGCGGCAACTCTCTACATGAACAAAGTGTTTGAAGCTTTTCCAGACTTGTCTGCAATTGCAATCGGCCCTCCTGACGGCGGGGTAAGGATGGATGCGAGGGATATCGAGCTATATGGGAAACCGGGTGACTCGGAGACTCAAAGAGCTTCAAATTACGTCTGGGATTTCCATGTCTTCCTCGCAGGTGAGTTGAAGAAATCTCATCCGGATAAATTTCTTCTGTACATGTCAGGCGGAGGCGCATATGAATTACCTTCCAACATTGTGGAATGGCCGGACAATATAAAGATGGCATGGGGAGAGAGCAGCGCGCACATGGTAATAAAAAGTACAGCTAAAGCCAAACTGGCAGATCGACAGTTATGGCTTGGCAAGATGAAAAAGATTCAAAAAGGCCCTCTCTGGGATTATTTCCTTTTCTACCGCGATCAATCGCACCCGCGTTATCCGGTGCTCTTCACCGAAAGCCTTCAGGATTCGATGCGTGAGAATCAATCTTATTGCGAAGGCAAGTTCATCGAAATCCAACCCGGGGGTTTTATCAATGCCTCCGGCAAAAAAGATTCACGTCTTGGAGTGCAAGGGCTGATTCATCTGATGGTTTACTGGCAAAGCAAGCTCTTCTGGGATCCTGACATGGACCGGAAAAAGATGCTCGATGAGTACTATGAACTGTTTTTCGGTCCTGCGAAAGAGGAAATGAAGGAGTTCAATGAGTTTGCCGAGAAGGTTTGGACCCGACAGGAGTCACGCAGCATAACGCAGACCACCGGATTCCTCAAAGAGAAAGATGTAGTCCGCTTCTTCGACTTGTTGAACCAGGCTCGGGCAAAAGCTGGAAAAGACACTGTTTACGATAAACGCATCGCTCAAATTGAGGAGGAGATGCAGTCATTGAAGAAGCTGTTCCCGAGCCTGAAGCGCAGCGGCCCGTCTTTTCAGGCGTATCCAACCTCGACACCATTCACATTAGACGGGAATCTGGATAAATATGTTGATGGGAAGGTAATTTTGCGCGACAACGTAACTGGAGAGCTTCCACAGGAAAACTCCACCGTGGCCTATCTTGCAATGACTCCGGATAAAACTGCACTGGTTATTGCCGCAATCTGCTATGAGAACAATATGGATAAACTAAAAGCCGACTGCAAACTCAATGATAAATTTGAAATCTTCAATGACGATGTGGTCGAAGTTTACATTAACACACCGGAAAAATCCTATTTTAAAATAGTTGTCAATCCCAATGTAGCAATATGGGATGAAAGCACTGACGTGTCCATCGTTGACCGCGACACACTTCCCGTCCTATGGAACCCTGGGACCAAGGCTGTTGTAAAGAAATACAATGACCGATGGACCGTTGAAATCATGATTCCGACCAAGGATCTCGGCAACCTTGGTCCGAGCAAGGAATATCCATGGGGGATTCAAGTAGGACGCACCAGGTTCACCGGTGGAAAGTCAGAAGACTGGGCCATCGCTCCGACCGGAGGGGCTTACGCCACACTGAACCGCTGGGGAGAGCTTTGGATGAAGTGAATGAAATTAGGCGGCCAGTGCGCCGCGACTTTAATAATTTGAACATCGAACACTGAACATCGAACTTTCAACTTCAAATGGGGAGCAAGACGAGGGAATACGGATTGTAGTTTTGTTGGAGTTCACGGCTTTGGCGTGTCTTTATGATTGATATTGGTTCTGAGATTTATTGATGCGCAAAGCGAATCACTTGGAGTGCGGTCGCGAAGCTACCGCTTTTCCTAGGCGAAATTCATTTCGCCGCCTTAGATCCGGCAAGCTACTCGTGCCGGAAGAAAAAGCGGCAGCTATCGCAGCCGCACTCCATATGCGTATGCGAATTCCGCAATTCACAGAAGATGAAGTTCTAAAAATTGGATATTCATGAACTTTGAAATTCCTAATAGGATTGCTCAATAAAAAGGACGTTAACTTGAATACAGAAAAAACATCTGCAACGGACCGGCGGAAAGTCATAGTCGCTCAGGACGGTTCAGGCGACTTCAATTCAATCAGCGAGGCCATGGATTCAATAGAAAACGCCACAGACCTCAATCCGGTGGACATCATCGTCAGACCAGGAGTTTACAGGGAAACCATTTTGACTAAACATTGGGTTAACCTGATTGGAGAAGACCGTGAGAAATGCATCATCTCATATGACGGAGAAGTCGCCCCTGAAACGAACTTGCGCATGAAACACACAATCTGCTCTGTCAGCAACACTCTCATTAAAAACCTGACCATCATCGGAAGCCGCGTCAAATACTGCATCCACTCCGACGGTGGAGAGGAGTATGTCTTGACTGTTGAAAACTGCCTGCTGCGTCGTGAATATCCAGCTGGTGATGAAAAACAATATCCCTTTGCGTTCGGCATAGGTTTGCGTGAAAGCCAGCATATTGCAATAAAGAACTGCATTATTGAAGCGGATGGCCCCATCTTCATGCATAACTGGGACAATCAAAAAGGTTCGTGCAGTATGACCATTGATCAATGTGTTTTAAACGGCAAGGATTTCGCGCTGTATATTTCCCCTCTAGGAAGCGGACAGCGGGATTTTTTAGTCATTCGTGACAGCGTATTGAATGGTGTGAAAGCAATCTCTTATGTCAACTACAAGGAGGAAAGACATCCGAATCGAGTCGGAAAAAGCGAAATAGAAGTCTTTGGCGGCGGAAACACCATCAACGGTGACCTTGACTGTGAAATAAAAAACGCTTCCAATCTGTGCCTTGCAGGATTGGACTCAACCGGCTAGCGCCGGGACTTCTCAATTTAACCTTCCCCTGCCAGTTTACCTGGCAGGAAAGGGAGATTGGAGAGCTAAGGGAACGTCCCTTAGCCTCCCAATCTTTGCCTCCTGCGGGACAAGCCCGCAGGGGGGGCCAATAAATACAATTATCTATTCGATTGAATTATCTAAGCAATACGATATGGATAAAATAAAAGGAGTTTAATTTGAATAACAACAAACATCATCATCATGTATCATCATTGGACAAGCGCATCAGGGAGAATTGCGGAAGAAAATATTTCTCCGGCGACTGGTCAGAGAAAATCATGGCGGAGGAGATTGACCTACGCCTGTCTTTTAAATTTACAGACAGGAAATCGAGTTTCCTGAGTTTCAACATCTCCCCGTTTTTCATCAAGCTTTCTGTAACGGAACAATTCCTGACCATCTCCAGAGGCCGCCCCGACAATATAGTTGAGTCGTCTTTCATAAAACTGGAGATGGAAGGTGAAAATAAATTATCACTGAAATACTCCAAAGGCCGGGTATGCGTGACGCTAAACCTGCAATCACTGGAATTCAGTTCAAGATATTCCCCGTTGATAAATTCACTGGGACTCAGCTGCAACGGCGAGATCGAAATCGGATACTGCTCATTTGAACTGATTGAAGCCAAAACTGTTCCGCATACGCTTCCAGCCGCCAAGTTCGACATTGACATGACAACTGATATTTATTCGGACATGGTGCCCGGCCCATGGAACAGGAGAATGCTGGCTCAGTACATGCAGACCAACCGTGATCTTGGAATCCGCCGTATCAACTGGATATATCATGGCAATAAATTAGACGGCTTCTGGGATTTCAACGATATGCCATGGCGTGAAAATCTCAGACAGACACAGCGCAACCTGGGTGATTCATTCTTCAAGGTTGCCGTAGAGGAAGCGCACATAGCTGGATTGCAGATATACGCGGTGTTCAAACCGTTTGACATGGGCATAGACACATTCACCGCGAAAGTCTTGCCGCTTGACACAAAAATGCCTGCACTTGGCGGCTTCATCCCGCACAGGTTCTATTTTCCCGCAGAAAACCCAGAGCTATGCATGCAGCGATATCCTGTTAAAAGCGGCCCTCCTGCTAAAATAATTTTGAACTACAAGCGTGATTTGACCGCATCCCATGGATTCAAGCTCTGGGCAAGCGATGACAACATTAATTATCATGACACCGGTAAAACATCATACCCGAAAAATGAGTCGCACTCAGTCGCTTTTGATGTCATCGGATGTTCTGAAAAATACTTTGCAGTCCAAAGCCTGTCTGAAACTGAAAAAGGACAGGTGTACAACAGTCAGAAGGATTTCATCAAACTTTATGATAAGAATGGGGATGAAGTCGACTGTTCCCTGAGTTTCGTTCCGCGATGGCATCTGACGGATATAAAAACACATAACGGGGCAAGGACTTATGATTACGGAAAAGGGTTTGCAGGCGAAGGTTTTATTTTTGATTACTTCCCTGGGACCCCGTCTGGCGTCTGGTGCGGAGATTTTTGTTTGAAACGGCTTGCGACCCTGAATTTCGAAGAAGGGATTGTCGGTATTGCTGCCGCCGTGAACCCTTGGATTCCCGGAGTAATGTGCCCCGCAGAAAAGAAAGCCCGGCAGTACTGGTTGAAAATAGTTAAAGATATTATCGACTATGGCGCCGACGGCGTGGACATAAGGATAACCAACCACAGTTCAGTGTTCGCCTGGGATCGATACGGATTCAATCCTGTGATCCGGGAGGAATACCGCAAACGTTACGGGGTTGATCCAGCAGTGGGCCCTTACGATAAGGAAAAACTGCGCATCTTGCGCGGTGAATTCTATACATTGTTCCTTGAGGAAGCGGCGGAGCTTGTCCACAAGAACGGCAAGAAATTTGCAGTTCACATACCGGACATGGCATTTGGCACACCTGATGTTTCCACAATGATGGAAATGGAATGGAACTGGAGGGAATGGATTGAAAAAGGTTTCCCTGACGAGGTGACATTCAAATGCCTTAGCGGCAATAGTCCGTTTACTCATACGGCCTTGGAATTGCTCCAGCTCTGTCAAGCCAAAGGAATGCCGGTGACAGTGTCTCCATTCATAGATCTGCGCATCAACTTTGAAGAACATCTCAATTCCCTTCGGAATCTCGGCTTTTCAGCTTTCAACGTCTACGAATCCGCTACAATATGGAAGGCCGGCGAGAATAATAAATTGGAACCGTTGCATCCGGAGTTTCTGAAAAAGATTTTAAAATTTGTCGGACAGTTATCAGTAATTCAGAAAGGAGTCGGTGAATCGGAGTGTTAGGAAGAATGCTGACGGCTGAAGACTATCGACTAACGACTGAAATAATTAAGTTGGAGTTCAAATGAATGGACAATGGATAACTGTGCCTGGCGAGAGCCAGCGGAAAAATATTTATTTCCGCGCAAGAAAGAAGATTGAAATAACCCAGCGCAAGCCTGCACAAAAACTTCACATCGCTGCAGAATCATATTATATGCTATGGGTGAACGGCAAAATGCTTGGACGCGGTCCGGCCCGAGGCAACCGCAACGTGAACTTCTTCGACACATATGAAATTGAACAGCACCTGCATTCGGGTGAAAACTGGATTGCAGTTTTAATCCAGAGCATGAATAAACCCAATTATATCTCAGCACCGGCTGCCGCTGCAGTGATAATTGATATCGAAGGCGTCTCCGCGTCCGGACAAGACTGGGAAGTTCTACACAACCTTGAATGGCGGGAAGATGTTGATATATATACAGGACAGACCGGCTTCTGCGAATATCGCAATTTGCGTGAAACGCCGCTTGGCTGGGAAACTGGAAACGACCAGGAGAAATGGATTGCGGCAGACGTCATTGGAAAAGCGTCAGATGATTTCTTCGGCAAGAAACTGTTGCCACGCCCTATACCGCAACTCAGAACAATCAGCTACCAGCCGGTCGGAATCGCACGTACAGCCAATAACGTGTCCGCATCCGGCATACCGGACGGAAAAATAGCGCGCTCGATAGATGAAGCCAAACACATCAATGTTGACGGAGAACTTTCAGGAAGGTGTACGCTGCTGCTCACAGCAGGAGAGCACCAGCTCCAGATCGCGCCGCCGGAAAATGGTGACGGAGTTTCAATCACCTTCGATTTCCGACGCGAGATAATCGGATTTCTAGAACTTAAACTGACTGCTCCAGACGGCACACAAGTCGACCTGTGTCATGATGAAGAACTTTTTGACGGACGAGTCATCGCATCCCGCTGCGGCTACAATTTTGCGGACCGCTATATAACCAGGAACGGCACCCAAATCGTGGGCAACACCCTGCACGAACGCGGATTCCGTCTGGTGGAAATAGTATTGCGTAATTTCAAGGAACCTGTGACATTGCATTCGGTGCAGGCAATTGATCGGCGCTACCCATTTCCGCAAAGAGGAAGTTTCTATTGCAGCGATATGCTCTTAAACCGCATCTGGGACGTATGTCTTGAAACATTGTCCACCTGCACCACGGATGTATTCACGGATTGTCCGTGGCGTGAACGCGCTTTCTGGGTCAATGACATGATGGTTGAAAATATTGTGTCGCTCCAGGCTTTCGGCGATTACCGTCTGAACGCACATGCCCTGCGCTTCGCCATATCCAACCGCCGTAAAGACGGCTGGATGCCTGGGATGTGCCCAGACAGCGGCAATCTGCGAAGCGTGCTGGTTCCAGCCAATCTACTTGTCATGCTTATGCTAAAGGATTACTACTGGTATTCAGGTGATTCCACACTCCTGAACGAACTTCTGCCGGAAATGCTTGAACTCCTCGAAATGTTCGAGCCGCTGATGGACGCCGACCACCAGATTGCGCCGCCCCCAGAAATGTGGAACTTTGTCGACTGGTCATATGGCCCAAAGAATATATCGCACAACGGTAGGAATTCCTCGTTGTTGAACTGGCTCTACTGCTCTGCCGTAAATGTCGCCGCTGAACTGCTGGAAATTTCCGGAGATCGGCAGGCCGCGGCAGAATGGCGGCTCAGAATCCCTCCGGTGCTTGCGGGAATAGAAAAAAGATTCTGGCAGGAAAGCAAGAAAATGTATTCCGAGTTCGAGGAGACCGATAAGGATAAGTTGGTCTACAGCCAGCTTTGCCATGCATTCTCGCTCATGAGCGGAGCATTGCCTGAGATGCGCCGGGCCGATGCCATAGCCGCACTGAGCAGTACTAAAGCGATAACGCCGGAACTGTACATGTACCATTTCATCCTGAACCAATTGCGAGACCACGGGGCGTTTGATTTGGCGTTGTCGTATGTCCGTGAACATTGGGGCGGAATGATTAAAACCGGGACTCCTACTCTCTGGGAAATCGGCGTCTATCCAGTTTTCAGCGAAAAAAGGGATGCCGAGAACGCCCACAGCCTCTGCCATGGTTTCTGCACCACTCCTGTAAATTATTTACAGACGGCAATCCTCGGTGTCCGCCCGTTAAGCCCAGGTTTCCATATTTTTGAAGCAAAACCGGAACCGCATGACTTGGAGTTTGCCGAAGGAAGCATTCCCACACCAAACGGGAACATCCGGATGAAGTGGAATCGTGAAGGCGATAAAATAAAGATCAACTTGTTTGTCCCATACGGCCTGGCTGCGAAAACGGCTGTTGGCATCCTCCAGGCTGGACATCACGAATTCATACAAGCCATGAGCAACGGCAAACACATGTAGGATGTTCCAGGAGATCAAGCATTGATGCTTCTGCTCCAGAATTCAAATCCTGTGGTTCATGCCCTTTCCGTAGGTTCACCAAGGCTATTGGAATAGGCCTTTGGAGTCATTCCAGTGAGGCGCTTGAATATTTTAAAGAAAAACGGCTGCGTGCCATATCCTACGGCATTCGCTATTTCCTGAATGGGGAACGCGGAGTCCAATAGAAGATGTTTCGCGGCGGCGACACGCTGTTCCTGGAGGATTAAGCTGAATTTTTTCCCGGTCTCCTTTTTCAAGAGGAACCGCAGGTGCGATTCACTGACGCCAACCGCCTTCCCAAGTTGTTTAAGGTTAATCTGACTGGAATAGCTGTCAGCTATGACCGACATCGCCCTGTTGACAGCTTTTGAACGGTAGCGCTGTCGATATGTCGGGCCAATCGGTTTGCCTGGCAGGGCTATTGTTATCTGTCTAAGGAAATGTATTATAAGTTCTCCAAGATAGCAGGCTATAATCTCCTTGCAGTAGGGTATGTTCTGCATGCTTTCCTGTTTCAGTCTTTCCATAAGGCCAAGGCAGTTGCTGTTGACAGGCAGACTTCTGCGGAAGATCGCGTCTGGCAGTTTCCCGCGGAACATTATGTTCAAGTAATCAAAATGCGTACCCTCTTCCCCTGAAAATGAATGCCTGGCGCCTCCGGGGATAAACACACATTCCCCGGATTTGATGATAATCCTAGTACTGTCAAGCAATAAGTTGACTTTGCCGTAATCCACATAAATCATTTCGTGTTCATACGAATGATGCCCATGGAAATTCATTTGAGTATCGCGTTTCTTTCCTTTATGGATTACGTATATGATCCTTCTTACCAGTGATGTTTTAACATTATATCCCAGTTGCAAGTATCAAGTCCTCCCTGTTGTTGAATAGAATAATCATATAGACTAATAAAAACATCGATATGGTTATTGCTCAATATATTATTTATTGTATAATTGTACATAGGCAAAGGAAATATAATCATATTGTGAAGAAACACATGTCGTATACAAGGTTCAAAGGAAAAATAGCTCCGGTGATGGATCTGGATTATGATTTAAGCTGTTCGTTCCATACACGGGAAACATTGAAGCGTAAATTCAAGCTCCTTGCCGAATGCGGGTTCAAGAGCATCAACATCGTTGCCCCGTCGCCCGACAATGTTGATTACACATACGCAGCCAGGATCAGCTTCCTCCCGCTGGAAGACAATAATCAAAACCATCTTGCCGAGTCCCGCACCCAATTTGAAAACCCTATGCGGGAAGCTGTTTCTTCTGCAAAGCTGGCAGGGTTGAAAGTCAATGCAATATTCAAACCATACGAGGGTGGCGGTTTTTTCACGATACCAGTTGGACATCATTTCCAGCCTGCACGGCCTCAGAACGCATGCCTTGGCGGCAGCACCAATGTGGCCTCCTTCATAAAAGAACATCCTGAATGGCGCGTGAAACGGGTGGATTCAGGGAAGGACGATTCCAATTTGCCGGCAACCATCCTTGAATTCACTTTCCTGCTCGACGGGTTGGAGAACCCCAGTTATCCCGTGATTTCTGATGATGAGCTGAACCGTGCCACGCAATGGCAGGCCGAACTATACGTCAGTGATGACAATGCCGGATATGCCAGGATTGAAACAGTTCCCGTCATCAGCCGCAAAATAAAAAAGATTCGTGTTGCTGATCCAAATAATTTGACTTTGCTGAAATCTGCCAGATGCCTGATTGTCACGCTGTCCGGCTTCAATATCACAAACAAGTTCATGGCTGTAAACTTCTACGGAGGCGGCCATCGACTTTTACTTTATCCCCATTCGATGGTTAAGGTGAAATCCGGTCGCCGTGTCCTGCAAGCCACGGTGTCACCGACATTCAGATATCAACCAAGCCTTACGGGTGAATTCAAGGCGAATCCGCCCGAGCCTGGGGATTTCAAAAGCTGCGGCTTCGAGTTTGCAGAAGCGTGTCAAAACGACTGGAGGGATTGGACGGTTTTCGGGATTGCCAGAGGATGCGAGCCATATCTGCGCGGCTCCTTGTGCGAGGCGGTTCCGGAAGTGCGCCAATACTGGCTGGATTACGTAAGGAGTCTGATTGACTACGGTTGCGACGGTGTGGATATCAGGTTCCTAAACCATTGTTCGGGTATAAAGGATTTCCTGAACTACGGTTACAATGATGAGATACTGCATGAATTCCATAATCTTTTCGGACGCGATCCCGGATGCGGAAAAAAAGATTTTATAGAAATCATGCGCATCAGGGGCGATTTCTTCATCAAGTTTCTTGAAGACGCCCGTAAACTGCTGCATGCGCATGGAAAGACAATGCAAGTTCACATGCGGGACTCCATGTGCCATCCGTCACTGGGAACGTCCAGTATTGAAAATGGATTCTGGGCTATGCCCAAGATTCTTCCAGACTTTAAGAAGCTTGCAGAATTGGCTGATAAAATCATCTTGAGCGACAACTTATCCAGTGACAGGTTCAGAGGGAAACGGAAGGGTTTTGCGATTCCAATAAAACGATATGCTGCAAAAGCCGGAAAAAAAATCTGGGTGTATTGCTATCTGCAGCAAGGACACAGCTTCAATGAAATAACACTTAATGAACTTGCTGATGATCCACATGTCGAGGGAATTTACCTATATGAAGTTGTCTACAACAAGCGCGAGGATGACGGAATACTTGAGGTTGTAAGTCCAGACGAGGTCAGGGTGGTTCCGAAACATAAAGCTCTTTTTGAGGAGCTACTGGGAAATTCCAAGCAAATATGTTAAATGTCTGCATTACTCAGAACGATATAAAAACGGAGGTGTCGAAATGCAAGATGAAATTCAAAAACATCACCATTTCGCAAACTTTAATCCTATTTGTAAATCATTTGTAATCAAAGGATTTACACTCATAGAGCTCCTGGTTGTAATTGCAATCATCGGGATTTTGGCGGCGATGTTGCTGCCGGCGCTGAAAAAGGCTAAAGATGTGGCGAAACAAAGCGTGTGCCTCGGGAACTTCCGCCAATTTGGGGTTGCAACAGGAATGTACATCAACGATTACGGCTATTGCTATGCCTATGACGACCGTAACCCTGCCGTCATCCCCAACTGGGCAGGTCTGCTTAAAGATTATATCAAATCTTCAAACCAAGGTGGACTTGGTTCGCTATGGCCTGGACCTAATGCTACGACATCGGCAAATGAAAGACCATGTCCGTTCGCCTGTCCGACAGTTGATCAAAAACTGATAAACTACGGCCTGTTCGGCTACGAATATCAGACAATCGGATTTAATTCAGGGTTTACATGGACTGGCGATTTATATTTTCTCAAGGGGCCGCAATTCAAGGATCCGTCTCGGCTTTTCCTACTCGGTGACTCATTTGGCGTATATGTCTCAAGATTTGAACAATTGGAGGTGTATCTGCGATTCCGTTTCTGGCACAACCGTTCTGCAAACATCCTGTATGCTGATTTGCATGCCGCAGGAAGGCAGAGGGACAGCTTTTCCACCACGCAATGGACTCCGTTCTGGAGTCCGAAAGCAGCATATGCGGGCAGACCTGATTGACAGTCGTCCAGCAGATACGCCTTTCGCATCAGTAATCAGTGAACAGAATAAGAATTTAAACATGTTGTATCAACTTTAGTTTTGTATTGTTTTTTATTGACTTTCATAAATCTTTAAATTCCTTAACGTAGAATTATAAATGAGGGATAACAATAAATGTTGAAAAAAGCGATCATCGTCGGAATCGGGACTCTATTGGGAGTAAACAACATATATGCGGATTTCGCGACTGACTTCCAATCGGCCGTGAAACTCTACAATGAACAGAAAAACGTGGAGGCGCAGGAAGCATTTGTCAAACTTGCGGGAGTTGCTCCAACACCGAAAGCTAAAGCGGAGAGCATGTCATATGCGGCCTCCAGCCTGAGCCGTCAGAAAAAGTATGACGAGGCCTTGGCGCTCGCAAAAAAAATTCAAGTCCGTCCTATTTCGGTGAGTTGCCAGATGGGGCTCATGCTGGAGGACGACAAATGCAAGGAGCTCCTGGCGGCATTCAAGGACGAGGACATAGGCGCTTGGCCGGACTATTGCATCCACCAAGGTTACTACCGTCGGGGAATGGCCTACCTCAGCGTTGGTGATGCCCAAAATGCTGCAAAGGACTTGGAGTTGGCTGCCGCTAATGCCGTGGGCACAGAGGACATCATGTTCCAGGCCAGAACCTACAAAGGGCTTGGCTCCGCCTACCAGGCGCTCAAGGAGGATCAGAAGGCGCTGGACGCATACCGGAAAGTCTCATCATTAACCCGTTTAAATAGTACTTGGACCTATATTGACTCCGTCATTTCCAGCGCCAGGATATTGAGCAGCCAGGGCAAGCACGACGACGCACTCAGCGAACTGCAAAAATTGGCTGTCGGCAAGGATGATAGCTATGACAGATTCGTGGTTTTGCAGACACGTGGCGACATTCGCGAGGCCCAGGGCAAAATGGAAGAGGCATTGCGCGACTACAATGAGGCTGTGGGCTTCAAAGGCGTGCCGCAGGCTTGTATTGATGCATTGAACAAGAAAATAAAATCACTGGAGATGAAATCCCAAAGTAAGGAAAAGGCAAAATGAGCAAGGTGACTAAAACATTAATGGCAACTGCTGCGCTGATGCTGTGCGTCATCGTTTGCCAGGCTTTTGGGCTTGAAGGCGGCGGAGTAGAACTGGTAAAAGACGGCAACCCCATGGCAGAGATCGTGCTGGCCAAGGATGCCATTCCGGCGACAAAACTTGCGGCAACCGACTTCCAGAAGCACATCAAGCTGATCTCCGGCGCCGAGCTGCCGATCGTGGATAAGCCCGGTGAGAAAACGGCCGTCTACGTGGGTGATAGCGAGTACACCCGCAAACTTGGTGTTACGCTCGACGATATCAAGAACAGCGGTTACAAGATTGTTGCGAAGGATAATTATGTTGTCCTTGCCGGAAGAGACATCCAGCAGAAGCCCTTCCCGATGGATCTCGCGCAATGGCAAAAATTCGCCGGGGAGAAATATAACCGCCCCGGAATTCGCGTCTATCCAGTAAAAGAACTGGGGATAAGCCAGCAGGACGACACCGGCTCCCTATACGCTACTTCCGATCTGTTGGAGCAACTGGGAGTGCGTTGGTACATGCCCTATGATGATGGAACGGTCATCCCGAATCTGAAAGATATCGTAATCAAAAATCAGGATATCAAGAAAGAGACGAATTATAAAATACGGACTACTACTTTCTATTGGGGGGAGGTGGGCGGAAAAGAGGTCGCATCCACAATGTGGCTCAAACATTTGAAATATGGCAATGCGATCCCCATGGATACTGGATTCCATGGAGTTTCCTATATCCTCGGGAAAGAGGAACAGAGGCGGGAGCATCCTGAATATTTCGCTATGGCCAACGGAAAAATAATCAACGAGGAATCCTACGGAAAACCCCGTCTGACCAACCCGGAGTTCCGCAAAAGCACGCTCAACTATATTGATAAACTTTTCCAGGCATGTCCGGAAATTTCGGCGGTGTGGCTGGGGATGCCGGACGGTTTTGGGCAGATGGACGAGCGAGATGCCAAGCTTTTCCCGCCGGCCGAGAAGCGCGAGGCGATGTTTTCGGAATACGTCTGGGACTATTGGCTCTGGGTTTCGGCGCAAATGAAGAAGACACATCCCGACAAATATCTCGGAGTCCTCGTCTACACTACTTATCAGGATCCGCCGCCAAATCTGGAAAAAGTCCCCGACAATGTCATCTTGAGCTTCACTTTCCTCACCTCCACCTTATCGGTTCCCCACAATTTCGCCTATGCCGACGGCGTTTGGAACAAATGGTTGAAACTGTGCTCCCCCGGCACAAAGATTGAACCTGATGATCAATTCCTTTTCTATTCCAGCCACCGCCTGCCACGATATCCGGTGTTCTTCTCGAAACTCCTGCAGAAGGAAATGCAGAAATTCGAAAAAGTGTCCGAAGCGCGGTTCAACGAGTCGGAGGCGATATGCCCCGGATTGAATCATATGGTCAACTACTGGCAGGCGAAACTGCTCTGGGATCCGTACATTGAACGCGATGCTACTTTCAACGAATATTACGAACTGTACTATGGCCCCGCAAAAGCGGAGATGAAAGAATTCTATGAGTTTGGCGAAGCCGTATGGATGCGTCCTGAGTCGCGCTTTGTAACCCCGACCAGCGGTTTCCTGAAAAAGCAGGATATCGACCGGTATTTCCAAATCCTTGCGGCCGCCAGGGAAAAAGCCGGAAAAGGCACTGTCTACGACAGGCGCATAGCCATGATTGAAGACGAGATGCAGCCGCTGAGAAAACTCTTCAGTGATCTGAAAAGGACGGGGCCGGAGCTCGTGGGCGACCGTGTATGGAGCAATGAGGCGCCGCTCACGCTTGACGGGGATCTGTCTAAACCGTTCTGGAATGGCCCGTATGTCTCCAAATACAAAATGCGCGACCTAGTTACCGGGGAAACCCCGTCTATCAACTCAACCACCGTGAAGTTACGCATCTCCGCCGACTATTCAAATCTTTTCATCGGCGTTGAATGCAATGAGAAGCACATGGACAAACTGGTTGCTAAAAACGTGAAGAATGACACCCTGACCCTTTTCGACGACGACGCGGTTGAAGTCTACATCGAAACTCCGGAGCGCTCATTTTTCAAGATAGCCGTAAACCCCAACGGCGCCATTTGGGACGAGACACAGGATGTAAACATCCTGACGCGGGACACGCTCCCGGGGCTTTGGAATCCGGGAGTCAAGGCCGCAGTAAAGAAATACGATGATCGCTGGACGGTAGAGATTGTGATTCCGACCGCGGATTTCGGCAAAACCTTCCCGAGCAAGCAGCAGCCCTGGGGAATCAACGTCTGCCGCATGCGCTTCACGGGTGGCGTTGAGGAAGCATCCGCGCTTTCCCCGACAGGAAAGGATTTTTTCGCAGACCTGACAAAACTCGCAGGCATCTGGTTCAGGTAAAAGGATACGATGACATCGAATATCCCTCACCGTCAACATTGCAGAGGAGAGTATGAAAGTTGAATTGAACTTCTGGGCTGGTGGCGAAGCGCTCACCGGTGAAAGTTTGCTTTTCATAAGGGAAGCCCATGACCAACGTCCAACTGCCGACTGCCTCTTCGAGCCAATGAAGATTGCAGGCGTCCGCGCCCCCTGCAAGGACATCGAGTTCGAGCAAGGGCGTGATTTCGTTGTCATCCCCGGAGAGCGCCGTCTGGAATTGCCGGAGGGTTCCAGGATTCCCTTCCTCAAGCGTAGCCGGATGTATTCGGGCAAGAAACATCGGATGTGCCATCCGCATCTGGCCGGCCATCCGGAAACTTTCATGCTCTTTTACAACGGGCCCGGCCTGATCCACATGCAGCCGGAACTGACGTATCGTTTCAAGAACGACTGGAATGGCTTTCACCGCCCCGATCCGAAAAGTGACATGCTATCACTGGTCAAGGCGAAACTGCGGGACGGCGCGCCGTTGCGGCTCACCTTCATAGGCGACAGCATCACCGCCGGCATGCACGCCAGTTCCTATTTCCACATCGCCCCGTTCCGTGAAGCCTACCCGGAGCGGTTCGCCAACCATCTACGGGAGAATTGGGGCTCTAGAGTAACATTGACCAACCTGGCGGTAGTCGGCTGGACGGTCGGCGCGGGCCTTGAGCGGCTTTCCGACAAGATAAAGGCCTCCCGTCCAGACCTGGCGGTGATCGCCTACGGCATGAACGACCTTGGCTACCGCGACCCGGAACGCTTCATCCGAGACACCCATGAGATGATGCGGCGCTTCTCCCAAGCCAACCCAGCAACCGAGTTCATACTGGTGGCGCCGATGACCCGGAACCCCGAATGGCTTTTCCCTTCGCTGGAGCTGTCCCTCAATTACCGTGATGCTCTGCGTATGCTGGCCAAGCAAACCGGAGCCGCATTGTTGGACATGACAACCCCATGGATGGACATGGTCCAACGAAAAGCCTGGATATCAATGAGCGGCAATGGACTCAACCATCCAAATGATTTCGGGCACTGGCTTTACGCCGAACGGCTCAAAGAGCTTATAGCAGGATAAAAACTTGATATATAACTGGGAGAATAAAAAATGCTGAATACAAGAATCAAGGAGGTTAACACGGAACTCCGGAAATATGGAAATCCGGAACAAGAAGAACCATGGAAAATAAAAATATGGTCACTTGTAATGTTGATGGCGACGATCACGCTTTTCCTGGGCGTCACCGCCTGCCAAGCTCTTGGTCTTGGAGGAGCGGGTGTTCAATTGGTGAAGGATGGCAAGCCCATGGCGGAGATTGTGCTAGCCAAGGACGCCATCCCGGCGACGAAGCTCGCCGCCACCGACTTCCAGAAGCACATCAAGCTGATCTCAGGTGCGGAACTGCCGATCGTGGATAAGCCCGGTGAAAAGACGGCCGTCTACATCGGTGACAGCGAGTTTACACGGAAACTCGGTGTGTCTCTCGACGACATCAAGAACAGCGGCTACAAGGTGATCGTCAAAGACAACTACGTCGTCCTCGCAGGGAGAGATTTACAGGGACCGCCCATCCCGATGACTCCAGAACAATGGCAAAAGTTCGCCGGGGAGAAATATGCCCGCCTCTTTACTGGGCCGGGCGAGTATGTCAGCAAGCTTGGCATCAGCTTTCAAGATGACACAGGTTCCCTCTACGCTACGTCCGATCTGCTGGAGCAAATTGGGGTGCGCTGGTACATGCCCTACGAGAATGGGACAGTCATACCGGATTTGAAAGACATCTCGGTCAAAAACCAGGATATCAAGAAGGAGAGTAGCTACAAGGTACGTTACAGTAGTTTCTATGGTCCTTTTGGTGAAAAGAGCGGGCAACTGTCATATATCGATACCGTGCTGTGGCTCAAACATCTGAAATATGGGAGCGCAGTCGAACTTGATAGGAATCCACACGGGGTTTCAGATATTCTTGGTGGCGTGAGCAAGAATGCGATAAAAGCTCAATTGCAGGAGCATCCGGAATACTTCGCCATGTACGACGGTAAAGTTCTCAACGAGGAGACCGGAGGCAAGCCCCGTCTGACTAACCCGGAGTTCCGTAAAAGCACAATCAACTATCTGAACAAATTCATAGAAGCATGCCCGGGTGTTTCCACGGTGTGGCTGGGCATGCCGGACGGTTTCGGCGTAATGGACGAAAACGATGCAAAACTGTTCCCATCCCCCAAAGAGCGCGGAGCCAAATTCTCCGCCTACGTATGGGACTACTGGCTTTGGGCCGCTGCGGAGCTGAAGAAAACCCATCCAGACAAATATGTCGGTGTTCTCTCCTACACGACTTATGCGGAACCGCCGCCGGGACTGGAAAAAGTTCCCGAAAATATCATGCTGTATTTCATGAATGTCACCTGTTATATGGCGCAACCCAATACAAAAGCGTATTTTACCGAACTGCGCGACAGGTGGCTGAAGCTCTTCTCCCCTGGGACAAAGCTCCAGACTGCCGAACATTTCCTATTCTATACCAGCTACCGCTTTCCGCGCTATCCAGTGTTCTTCACAAAACTCCTGCAGGAGGAGATGCAAAAAGTAGAAGGGGTGGCCGAATGCCGTTTCATCGAGTCTGAGTCGATATGCCCCGGATTGAACCACATGACCAATTACTGGCAGGGAAAACTGCTGTGGGATCCATACATGGACCGCAAGGCGATGCTCGACGAGTATTATACCCTTTATTATGGCCCGGCCAAGACCGAAATGAAAGAATTTTACGAGTTCGCCGAATCGGTATGGATGCGACCCGAACCACACGTCATTAGCCCGACTAAGGGGTTCTTGAATGAAGGCGATGTAAACCGCTATTTCCAACTCCTGGCGGCCGCCAGGGAAAAAGCCGGAAAAGACTCCGTATACGACAAGCGCATCGCCATGATTGAAGATGAGATGCAGACGCTGAAAACCCTCTTCCCGGGCATGAAGAGGATGGGGCCGACATTGGTGGGTAGCCGTGTCAAGGACACGGAACCTCCTTTCACTCTCGATGGAGACCTGTCCAAGCCTTTCTGGAACGGGAACAATGTTGTAAAATACAAAATGCGTGATTTGGTGACAGGAGATGCTATAACCAGCAACCCCACCACCGTAATGCTCCGCATGAGCCGGGACTGGTCGAAGCTTTTCATAGGCGTAGAATGCAATGAGAGGCATATGGACAAGCTGTTCGCAAAGGTGGTGGACAGGGATAATCTCGACATTTTCAACGACGATGCCATAGAAATCTACATTGAGACTCCGGAGCGTTCCAGCTTCAAGATCGCTGTAAACCCAAACGGCGCGGTTTATGACGAAGGCCGCGATGCCTATATCCTGGCACGCGACACGCAGGCCGTGCTTTGGAACCCTGAGGTAAAGGCCGCAACAAAGAAACTCAAGGACCGCTGGACGGCCGAAATCGTAATCCCGACCGAGGATTTCGGCAAGACCTTGCCGTCCAAGCAGCAGCCGTGGGGGATAAACGTCTGCCGCGAACGGTTCACGGGTGGTGGAGAGGAGTCAACCGCAATTTCCCCGACAGGGAAGACAGTGTTCGACGACCTCACAAAACTCGCCAACATCTGGTTCGAGTAACTACAAATCTCTCTGCCTGCACAATTTCAGTTTGTATCGTGACATCGCATACTCTAGTAAAGGCAAGATATTCAATCCGGATATCCTGGAGGCAAGCATCACCCCGGCCAGGACCATGATCGCACCTGCAATGTTCAGCAGATTCATCGTTTCTCCAAAGAACAGAAAAGCCAGCAGCACCGTGAACAGAGGTGTTAAATACTGCATTATATTGAGCAACGATAGACTTATTCTGTCCATCGCTTCATACCAGGCGAAAAATGCAATTGCGGTCGGAAAAACTGCGATATACAGCACTGCCCCCCAATACCCGTGCTGCGCCATGTCCGGGATAGTCAGTTCCCACGGCCATAACATCCGGACAATCAGCAGTTCCGCAAATCCGATAAGCATTCCCCAGGTGGTGGCGGTATATCCGCCTAGGCGCTTCACAGTCTTACCGCTGAATACCGCAAACACGGCCCAGCAGGCGGCCGAACAGAAAACCATGGAGTCACCGAACATATTCCCGTTCTTATATGCAAATCCGCTTTTCGTAATCACTCCGAGGACCAGAAGACAGCCGATCAGACTGATCAGCATTCCGCAAACCATAAACGCATTGAGACGTTTCCCCACAAATGTTCCCAGCAGCATGGTCAGTATCGGGCTCAATGCGATAATCATCGAGGTGTTGATTGCTGATGTATGTATCTGCCCTACAAACAAAAACAAGCTCATTCCTCCGATTCCCCAGAGGCTCAGCCAAGCCAGCATCAGAAAATCATTCAACCTTATATTGAACAACCTCTGCCTGAAGAAAAAATATCCGAAAAGAAAAAGAAGTATTCCGCCAATACCAAAACGGATTACGGACAGACTGACAGGATCGATGCTGCGGTCTTTCAACAGCCAGCGGCCACCGATAAAGGTGGTGCTCCATAGAAAAGCACTGGCAAAAGAGCAGAAAACGCCCCATTGATAAGATTCGTTTTTATTCATAATTCAACTGCTTTCTTACAATCATATGTCCAGCCGCAATGTTTCCTTGACTGTTTTCAACACAAGAGTGGTGCGACAGTCTTTAACGCCGATATCGCCGAGTTTCTTGATTAATTCATTGTGCGAATCGGGATCTTTGGTTCTGACTTTCAACAGATAGTAGAAGTCACCGGCGGTGAAGTGTACTTCCTGCACTTCCGGCAACTCCGCGATCTTCCGTCCGATATCAAGCGAGCCTGGCTTCTCTCCGGTTGCAACCAGCACAAAACTCGACATACCGCAATCGACCGCACTGTTTCTTATCCGGGTTTCATAGCCAATGATGATGCCGTCCTGCTCAAGCCGCCTGATCCGTTTAAATACCGCAGACGGAGCAATACCAACCCGGCGGGCGATTTCAACGTTGGTCATCCTGGCATTTTCCTGCAAATACCGTAATATGTCCTTGTCAATGTTATCCAACATCTTCATATCCTTTCAGGTCAACAGCTGTTCCAACTCCAACCCGGTGTATTCCGACAGACCCAGCGACTTCATCGTACGTTTGCCTTGAGCGAGGTAATCCCGTTCCATCAATACTGACGCCAGGAGGATGACGGCGGATATGCAGTTCGCTTCAACACCTACCTGCTTTGCCAGGCTTTGCCAGAATACCAGACCATAGCCGGCATCTTCATGAAAATATCTGTAGTCAAGGCTGTTCTGCGCCTTGATCCCTTTAAAACCCGGAGCTTCGGAATATCCTTTGTCATACGTGGTTTCAGCCATATAGCCCTGCATATATCCAATATCCGGATCGGACATGATGTCAACATTGAGCTTCCTGCCTATTGCAATGCGCTCCAGATCAATGGCTTTAATGAGCCGACCGACCGCAGGCGTCACTCCATCCTCGTAGAAGAGGAAATCGCCACCGGTGCGTTCAATCAAAGCGGCATTCAACATGGTAACGCTTGGATGAATGGCAGGATTGCCGTTTTGCAAAGCGGTCTGCAAAACGTTTTTCGCAGTTTTCAACGCCGGATACACATCCCGGATCCGCTCCAGAACCAATGGCAGACGCCGCCCCGGTACAGCGGCGATGAAGAGCCCGTCTTTGAGTTTCAGAAAAATACGGATTCGACCGGGCTCAAGTATACGGACAGCATAAGGAAGAGTGGAAGTCTCGGCCACAATAACATTTTCTCCCTGCAGCCCCAATTGCGCTCCATTAATAAATTCAATGCTTCCCATGCATGAGCCAGGACATACAATGACGATCTGCCCCTTCCGCAAATGAGGCTTGCATTCCTCGGCGAACGGCCTAGTGCTGTAGGCAGGGCCGACAACATAAATAAGCTCAGCTCCACTCAACGCCTTTTCAATGTCGTGGCCGGCATATTCAATACGGGCAAAACCTTCCAATTCGCCTTCTGCATAAATGCCACCCTGATTGCTGATTGCTTTGATGTTGCCTGGAAAGGAGTCAAAATCAAAAAGCCTGACGCTGTGTCCGTGCATCGCACAGTCAAACGCAACGGCGCAACCGCCGTTTCCTGAACCCAAAACTGCTATTTTCATGTTAAAACCTCCAGCTCTTTGCATATTTATTATTATCCATAACGAGCATATTTTATAATATAATTATCTTAATGTCAAATAAATTAGAATAATATTCTATAATAATAAACAAACAACGATAAAACTGCGGATATTTTCTTTGCCGGGATATGGATTTCAAGGAATTGTCAGGTTTCAATTGATTTGAGATATGGACTGAAGCCTTGCTCTGAGACTCATCACTTCAGAAGCATGCAATCGCCGTAGCTGAAGAACTTGAAACCGTTCGCCTTGGCCATCTCGTACGCTTTAAGCACGTTTTCACGGCTTGAAAAAGTCGAGATCAGCATCAGCAGAGTGCTTTTGGGAAGATGGAAGTTTGTAAGAAGCACGTCCGCCACTTTAGGCTTGTAAGGCGGATAAAGGAATATTGAAGTTTCGCCCTGCCCCGCCCTAACAGTTCCGTCATCGTTGGCGCAGGTTTCAAGGACACGCACGACGGTAGTCCCCACGGCAATTATCCTTCCTCCATTTTTCTTAGTCCTGTTTATATCTTCCATTGCCGTCTCCGGCAAAAGAAAATATTCGGAATGCATCCTATGCTCTTCAATATTCTCACACGAGACAGGCAGGAAAGTTCCCGGCCCTACATGAAGCGTGAGTTCGGCGACCGTTATTCCCTTTCCCGCGAATTTCGCAAAAACATCTTCGCTGAAATGAAGGCCGGCGGTAGGCGCTGCAACAGCGCCCTCGGTCTTGGCGTAAACGGTCTGATACCTGTTCCGGTCCGCGCACGCATCATCTCTCCTAATATAAGGCGGCAGAGGAATGTGCCCAGCAATCTTCTGGATTTCCATGATCGGAATCCCTTCCGATTCAATTGTGAAAGTACCCTCAGGGTTTCTCGCAGCTATGGTCACCCACAATTCTGAACCGTCCGGAACGGATACTTTGATTCTCGTTCCAACGTGCATTCTTTTTCCGGGGCGGAGGAAACTGATCCATCGCCTCTCATCAATCTCCCTCAGGAAAAGTATCTCAACTTTTGCTCCGTCACCGTTTTTACGGCCGTAAATCCTGGCATTCAGGACTTTTGTGTTGTTTATGACGACGCAGTCGCCTTTTTCCAGATATTCGGAAATGTCAGTAAAGCTGCGAATTTCGCAAACCCCGGTCAGACGGTCCATCACGAGCATCTTGGAATCACCCCGTTTTTCCGGCGGGTGCTGTGCGATTAATTCTTCGGGGAGATGATAGTCAAACTGATTTAATTGCATCGTCGTATAGTTTCTCATATAGGTCGGCCGTGCGGTTCCAGGAGAAATCCTGATTCATGCCATTGATCTGAATCTGCCTGTATCCTTCGGGTTCAAGCCTGTAAACCGATGCAGCCCAGCGCAGGGTGTTGAGGAGGGAAAGCGGATATAGATCCCATAATTTGAATCCTGTTGAATGGGAGAAATCCTTCGGATCATAATTGATGATGGTGTCATCGAGTCCGCCTGTAGCCCGGGCGATTGGAGGTGTTCCGTAGCGCATGCTGTACATCTGGTTAAGCCCGCAAGGCTCATACCTTGAAGGCATCACAAAAAAGTCACTTCCCGCCTCAATCAGATGGGCGAGTTTGTCGTCATAGCCGATGTGGACTGCGAATTTCGTAGGATAAGTCGCCGCCAGTTTTGTAAATGCCTGCTCCAATCCGGGATCGCCTGACGTAAGCGCCACGAACTGCATGTCGTCGTACATGAGCATGTCACCGACGGCCGAAACGAATATGTCAAGCCCCTTCTGATACGCGAGCCGTGCAACAATCCCGAAAACAGGGGAATGGGGGCGTACCGGAAGCAGAAACTTCTTTTGGAGCTCCTCCTTGCATATGGCCTTCCCTCCAATGTTTTCCACGGAATAATTTGCGGGAATGTTCCTGTCTGTTTCAGGATTCCATTTTTCCACGTCAACCCCGTTTATTATGCCTCTCAGCCTTCCGGCCGCATTCCGTTCCCGAAGGGGAGCGTCTAGTGCGAATCCGTATTCAGACAGAATTATTTCCTTTGCATGGGTAGGGCTGACAGTCGTAACGAAATCAGCCGTCATGATTCCGCCTTTGAGAAGATTTATCTGATCGTAGAATTCAAGGCAGCGGTTGGTGAAGTACTCCCATCCCAGCCCGGTAAAATACAGGTGTGACTTATGATAGACACCCTGGTATGCGATATTGTGGACAGTCAGGACCGATGCAGTCTTTTCGAAATTATGGCAGTATTTGTAAAGCTCGCTTTTCAGGTAGACACAGCATAGCGCACTATGCCAGTCGTTAGTGTGAAGGATGTCCGGCTTGAGTTTCAACGCCATGATAGCCTGCATTGCGGCCCTGCAGAAGAAGATGAATCTTTCAGAGTTGTCAGCATACTCGATACCGCGCCAGTCGTACAATGCCGGCCGGTCAAAAAACCTGTGATATTCAATAAAATAGTAAGTGAGGTTGGGATTGACCTTGTGCTCGAGTATCTGCGCCCATTCAGTTCTTCCGAGAAAGGGGACTCCAAGATTCTGATAGCACACTTTTACATTTTTATTATATTCCCCCATCATCTTCGGATAATAGGGCATTATCACTGAAACCTTGTACCCTTTTTTTGAAAGCGCCACGGGAAGAGCGCCGGAAACATCTGCAAGTCCGCCTGTTTTCGCATATGGGGCGGCCTCGCTTGTAAGCCAGACTATTTCCTTGACATGCCTTTTTGCGGGCGCGGCTTTAGGCACCGACGCTTTAAGTGTTTTCCCTTTTTTAATTACTATCGGAGCTTTTTTTGCAGGTGAAGTTTTTTTACTGGTCGCTTTTTTCATTGATTATCCTTTTCTTTCCGAGCGCATCTGTTCGCGCGCTTTTCGCAGTGTTTCCATTTCCGCTTCAGTAAGGCTGTTGATTCCGTTAAGTGACATCTTGTCGAGAATCCTGTCGAGTTCAGCCTGCGAAACCTTATCCGTATCCGTGACGCTCCATCCCGTAGGGGGATTGTTCATTGAGTACATCCCCTTTTCCACCTTGGATTTCTTGGATTTGAAGAATGAGAATATGTCCCAAACCTCATTTTTATAAAGCATCCTTATATAAAGATAACCTCCGAGAAATCCGCCGAGATGGGCAAGGTGTGCGACCCCGCGCTGGGTGCCAGTCAATTCAAAAAACACTTCAAGGATTCCAAACACGATCGCAAACGTCTTCAGCTTCATCGGGATCGGTGGAAGCAGAAGCATAATCTTCAGATCCGGATAGAACATGGCGGTGGCGATTGTTATTCCGAAAACCGCACCGCTTGCGCCAATACAGGGCACGGAACTGTTCCAGTTGGAAAGCATCCAGAGTCCCGCGCCGCAAAGTCCGCTGATTATGTAAAGATTGAAAAAACGCTTCGCCCCGATTCTTGACTCGAGAAGGGAACCGAAGATATAAAGCCCCCACATGTTGAAGAAAATATGGGCAAATCCACCGTGGACAAACATATAGCTGAAAAGCCTGTATACCTCTCCCTTTTGAACTTCGGTTGAAATTAGGGCAAGGTTCTCAGCAACCTTGTCTGAATCCGCCCACCCCGCAGGCGTGGCGACTCGGGTTTCGGTCATTGATTGGACAGCAAACACAACCACATTCACAATCATGATGAGCATGAGCGCGCTCACGGGCCATGCATGCGAATCTCGCAGGGGATTTCCCATGTAATTTCTATCTGACATATTTTTTTTCATCCGTTTTTTAGTGTTGAAAGGAAAAGAAGTTTACCTCCAAAAATGAATCTTTCAATCCTGACAGCCCGGGGATTCCACCGCTTTTCGGTTTTTCATTCATATCCGGAAGATTCTACACTAAAAAAAATGAATCAGATATATAGTATTTATGTAACGCGTCTATTTTCTCGATGCAATGCATTAACATATTGAAAAGGGGATAAAAAAAGATGGACAAGACTATGAAACGCTTCCGATACGACTGCTCCGGGCAATGGTTCAAGGGCAACACGCACCTGCACAGCAACAAGTCTGACGGCGGCAAGAATTTCAAGGAACTGGCGGAACTATACAAGTCCGCCAGCTATGATTTCCTCTTCCGCACAGATCACTGGATTGCTTCAGACGTGAAAAAGGATAAAGAGAATTATCCTCTGTTATGGCTTGACGGTGTCGAACTTGACGGGCAAGACCATACGGGTGCGTCATTTCATGTGGTGTGCCTTGGACGGGTTAAAGACATACTCCGTGAAAACGGATTTGAGGCTGGGCTGGATTCCGCACTAAAACAGGGGGCAATAACCATCCTAGCCCATCCTCACTGGTGCGGGAACTCCACGGATGATTGTGTCAGATGGCCATTTGATGGCGTGGAAGTGTACAACCATGTCTGCCACTGGCTGAA
>CAZION010000013.1:0-73467 GCA_964540865.1 uncultured Victivallis sp. | reverse complement strand
GGTGGCATCGGGATCTGTGGAGCGGGAAAAGATGAAGGCTGCCAGCAGGATGCTGACGGTCCGGTGTTTATCCTACTGGCCTGACGACAGTCTTTCGGCGCACTGCATCGGGAGCCCGGCGGCGAGGATTTTCAACTGTGCGTTTTCAATATTGTATTTTGCGCGGACGGAACGCAGTTCATGGCTTTTTGTGTCAAAAGTCGCAGCAGCGGCACGCGAATCAAAGTCCCTAGGCTGTCCAACGGAGCCTGGGTTGAAAAGGTATTTCTCCCCTTTCAAGTTGCCCGGTGTTCTCGATGTGAGCATTTCTATTGAAACGTTTCCGTGTTTTAGCGTGAAAATAAGAGGGATGTGCGTGTGCCCGTAAAAGCAGAACTTAGATGACTGGAGGAAGAAGTGAAACAACGCGCTCTGTGCACTCAGGATGTATGGCCAGCTTTTTCCATCCGCCCCTTCGAAGGATGAATGAATAAACTGTACTCCTTCCACTTCCATTTGATAGGGCAGGGAGTTCAGCCAGGATATGTAGGACTTCGGAAGTGTCTGCTGCATCCAGAGGATCACGCTTTTTGCGCAGGGCTGGATATCCCAGTTGGAGCCATGCTGTGTGGTGTAGTGATCGTGGTTTCCGCGCACCGTTTCTATCTTCTTGTCTTGGACAAAGTCAATGCATTCTTTTGGGGATGCGCCATAGCCGACGATGTCGCCGGTGCAGACAACTTTATCGCAGCCCGCATCAATTATGGCCTCGTAACAGGAAGTCAAAGCTTCAATATTGCCGTGTATATCGCCTATAATTCCTAACAGCATGTTGACTTCACTACTTTAATTTTATCAGAGTTTGAACTAATTACGTACTTTAGTTCCACAAATCCGCATCTCAAAAGGAATCTGAATATCTTTTGAATAAAATTCTCCAATATGTTATATTTTAGCTCAAGAATCTTGAAAAAAGCATTATATTGTATAGATTGATAAAAATTTTTATATAAAACACAAGATATAGTATATATGAATCAGAATCAGGTTTACGATGAAAGCAAGGTTAAGACACTAAGTTCTCTCGAACACATACGGCTGCGGCCGGGAATGTACGTCGGAAGGATGGGTGATGGAACGCATCCGGATGACGGCATTTATGTCCTCATCAAGGAAATTATAGATAACAGTGTCGATGAGTATATAGTCGGTTCCGGACGCCGCATCGAGGTTTCGATAAATGAAAAGCAGGTGACGGTCCGGGATTACGGGCGCGGTATTCCTCTCGGCAAAGTCATTGAATGTGTTTCCCAGATAAACACCGGTGCGAAATTCAACACCGATGTCTTTCAGTTCTCCGTCGGGTTGAACGGTGTCGGTACAAAGGCTGTGAACGCCCTATCCGAATATTTCGAAGTCACGTCTTTTCGCGAAGGCAAGTTCAAGAAGGGCATTTTCAAGGGTGGCACCCTTGTCAAGCAGGAGGAGGGCAAATCCACCGAGCAGAACGGTACGCTGATCACCTTCATCCCTGACTCCCTGATGTTCCCGAAGCTTGTTTTCGATAAGGAATATGTTGAGAAAAGATTATGGATGTATGCGTATTTGAACAGCGGGCTTTCCCTTTATTTCAACGGTGAGCGGTTCTATTCCAAGAACGGCCTCCATGACTTGGTTGAGACGGAAGTAGGGGATGAGAAGCTGTACAACATAATTCATTTCAAGGACAAGACCCTTGAGTTTGCATTCTGCCACACCACGAACTACGGCGAAAATTATTATTCCTTCGTGAACGGGCAGTACACAAACGACGGCGGAACCCATCTCTCGGCCTTCAAGGAAGGCATACTGAAGGCCGTAAACGACTTCGCGCAGAAAAACTTCGACGGCAGCGACGTCCGCGACGGGATAGTCGGCGGAATTGCAATAAAGCTGCAGGATCCGATATTCGAATCGCAGACGAAGAACAAGCTGGGGAACACTGACATCAGGGCCGGTATTGTAAACGCCGTCAAGGATGCGGTCCTCAACTACATGCACCGCCATCTCGACCAGGCGAATGTGATGATTGAAAAAGTGACACTGAACGAAAGCGTCAGGAAAGAGATCCAGGGCATCAAGAAGAAGTCCAAGGAGATCGCGAAGAAGATCGCACTCAAGATCCCCAACCTCAAAGACTGCAAGTTCCATCTTAACGACGGTTTTTCAAAGGGTAGGAATTCGATGCTCTTCATAACAGAGGGACAGTCCGCAGCCGGCTCGATGGTGAGCAGCCGGGATGTATACACCCAGGCGATTTTCTCGCTCCGCGGCAAGCCTCTGAACTGCTATGCCAAAAAGGTGGACGAGATTTACAGCAACAACGAACTGTATTTTATAATGCAGGCCCTGAACATCGAGGAGGACATTGAAAACCTCAGATATAACAAGGTTGTAATTGCAACCGATGCTGATGTGGACGGCGTCCACATACGGAACCTGCTGATAACATATTTCCTGCAGTTTTTCGAGCCCCTCGTGCTCTCCGGGCATCTGTATATCCTTGAAACCCCCATATTCAGGGTCAGGAACAAGGAAAAGACAATCTACTGCTATGACGAGGAGCAGAAGCAGAAAGCCGTCAAGGAGCTCGGGGAAAGGAGCTTGGAGATAACCAGGTTCAAAGGGCTCGGGGAGATTTCACCGTCGGAGTTCGGCCAGTTCGTGGGCGAAGACATCCGCCTCACAAGTGTCACCGTGGACCATATGCGCAACGTTCCGGAAATCCTCGCATTCTACATGGGTGACAACACCCCGGAGCGCCGTAATTACATTATGGAGAATCTTGTACCATGAAGAAGCACAAAGATAAAAATAAAGATAAGGACTTGGACGGGATGGAGGATGCGACAAAGGAATCTCCGGAAGATGCGGAAGCGCTTGAAAGCGCCTCCCCGGTTGAAGTTTCCGAAGATGAGAACATCGGCCCCACCGCAATTCCGAGAAGCGGAAACACCCATTTGCGCAGGCTGATGGATGTGAACTTCCTCGAGTATGCATCCTATGTCATAAAGGACAGGGCCATTCCTGATGTAGATGACGGATTGAAGCCCGTGCAGCGCCGTATACTCTGGTCCCTGAAAAGGCTGGATGACGGAAAATTCCACAAGGTGGCCAATGTCGTCGGTCATACAATGCAATACCACCCACACGGGGATGCGTCTATTTACGAGGCGCTGGTTGTTGTCGCCAATAAGGAATACTTCATAGACAGACAGGGTAATTTTGGAAACATATTCACAGGTGATGTTGCATCTGCGGCACGCTATATCGAGTGCCGTCTGAACTCCCTTGCGAAAGAGGTTCTTTTCAACAACGACATCACCGAATTCGTTGATTCCTATGACGGGAGAAACAGGGAGCCGGTTTCACTGCCGGTCAAGATACCGGCCCTCCTCATGCTCGGCGCCGACGGTATCGCCGTCGGAATGTCAACCAAGATCCTCTCGCACAATTTCAATGAGCTTATCGAGGCCCAGATTGCAATCCTGAAGGGCGAAAAATTCACGGTGTATCCTGATTTCATCCAGGGCGGCCTCATGGACGTCACAGACTACAATGAAGGCAACGGCAAGATTGTCCTCCGTGCAAAGATAGAGAAGAACGGACGCAAGCTAATCATCCGCGAAATCCCCGCAGTAACCAACACTGAGAAACTCATTGCTTCAATAGAGAATGCAGTCCGCAAAAACAAGATCAAGGTCTCATCCATCAACGATTACACCGGTGAGAAGATTGAAATAGAAGTGACTCCTGCAAGAGGTTATGACACGGATAAGGCCCTGAACGCGCTTTACGCATACACGGACTGTTCCGTTTCTGTAAGCGCAAGCCTTATAGTCATTGCGGACAACAAGCCGGTGAAGATGTCGGTGAGCGAGGTTCTCCACAGGAACACTGAAAAGCTTGTCGAATACCTCCGCCGTGAACTTGAGATCGAGCTGGGGAAACTCAATGATTCCTTCCATGACAAGACGCTTGCCCAGATATTCATTGAAAACAGGATTTACAAGCGCATCGAGAAATGCGAAACATATGAGAAGGTCCTGAAGGAAGTACATCTCGGACTTGAACCTTTCCGGCACATGCTGAAGCGCGATATCACAGATGCCGACATTGAAAAGCTCCTCGCGATCCCGATCCGCAGGATTTCCCTTTTCGACATCAACAAGAACAAGAAGGACATCGATGACATAGTCCTGCAGATTGAGGAAGTCCAGAAGAACCTCAAGCGCATGAAGGCTTATGCCATTAAATATCTCAAGGGGCTGATCGAGAAATACGGCAAGGATTACCCTAGGCACACAGAGATAGAGACTTTTGACAAGATAGACGTGCGTGAAGTCGCCCTTAACAACATCAAGGTCGGCTGGGACAAGAAAAATGGATTCATAGGCACGTCCGTGAAAAGCGACGACACCGTTACATGCAACGAGTATGACCGTCTGCTCTGCATAGAGCGCAACGGCAAATACAAAGTCCTCTCGATTCCGGACAAGGCTTTTGTTGGACGCTTGGTCTATTTCTGCAAATACGACAAGGGCCTGGTATTCAATATCGTCTACAAGGACAAGAAGACGGACTTCAGCTATTCGAAACGTACGACCATAAGCAAGTTCATAACAGACAAGGAGTATAATATCGCTCCTGATGGCTGCAAGATTGACCTGATCAACACTCGTCCGAATTATGTTTATGAGTGCCTGTTCGAACCGAAGCTCCACCAGAAGCAGAAAAGCTGTATGCTTGATTTCAGCACGGTTGGAATGAGGACTCCGCAGTCGCGCGGTTTCAACATTGCAAACAAGAAAATAATCGACTATCGCTTCCTCGGTGTCTCGGACGGACAGGGCAACATAGTCCAGCCGGTCGCCGAAACAGCCGAAGGCGAACCGCAGTTGCCGGTCACTGGGGAAGCATCCCAACCGGAGGATCTTTCCATTGCTGCTGCGGTCGAAACTCCCGTTGAAGCTTCAAAGCCCATAAAGGCCCAGCCAGAAGAGGATCCAGTCGAGGAAACGACCATTAAAAAGGAAACTCCGAAAGAAAAAGCCGCCAGGGAAAAAGAAGAGGAGAAGCTTGAACTCGAAGCCGAAGAGCCTGATGAAGAAAAAGTAAAAAAAGGCAAGTCCGGAAAACCTGCAAAAATAAAGATATCCAAATCTGAGACAGAGAAGAAAACCATTAAGTCCGATAAGAAGCCAGAGCCCAAGAAGAAGGAGAATCCCGAGAAGCCTGTGAAAGGCTCGAAAAAAGGCGGGGCTGAAGACTGGGGAATAGCCCAGCCAGAATTGGGATTCTGATATTTTTTCAGGAGCTGAAAAAATATACTACCTATTATTTCTCATCATATCAATCAGTTCACCGAGATATTTCTCATGGACTCCGCGCGGACCTGTTTTGTTTTTCACACAGATGGCGGCAGCCATTCCGACTACTTCACCCATCATTCCGGTTGTGCGCATGACGCGTACGGTGCCTAGTGCAACATGCGTCACACTGATATTCCTGCCAGCCATGAAGAGGTTCTCGACATTTCTGGAATAGAGCGTCCTGTAAGGGATAGCATAAGGCTTTATCGGAATATGCACTGCGATTGAACGGAATTCCTTTCCCGGGAAATCTTTAGTGTTTTTCTCTTCCGGATAATGCAGGTCTATTGTCCAGGTCGTAACAACACAGGCGTCTGGAAATGCTTTTGCCTCCTGGATGTCCTGTTGGCATAGTAACACATCGCCCATGAGTCGTCTCGATTCCCTTTTACCGGCGACATACGCGACCCAGGAGAGGTCACTGTTTGCGAATTTCGCAGATTCCGAGCTCTTGTTTTTCATGAACGCCCAATTTCCGTAGACAACGCGCAGGCCATAGTCGCGGACAGACTCAAACTCTTTTATCTGATCGAGATTCATCCCTGTTTCCCAGTCCCATTCGCCCATTTTCATCTTCTGTGCAGTATCGTCATTGAACTGGACGGCCCATGGGCATTCAGGAAAAGTCACCGCCTGTCCTCTTTCCTCCGAATACCACTGTACTGAAGAGCCCATGGTCATCTTGTCGCCTTTGTCGGGCGCAATTGACTCGCCTGTTTCATTCTTCCCCTCACGCCCCATTCGAAATTCCGCACCGGCAAGGAAGCCCAGTGTTCCATCACCTGTGCAGTCTGCAAATAGAGCCGCCTTGAAACTGAATTCATGTCCTGTGCGTATATCTTTGCCGATGACAGCAGTTATCTTGTCCCCTTTCTTCTCAACTCCGACGGCATGGGTGTTGAGGAAAAGAGTTATGTTCTTTTCGGCTTTGACAGCTTTCATCTTCTTTTCATCTTCATAGAATTCAGGCGGCTGGGCATTACCCTGTTTTATAGGGCCAATCCCCCTTACTATTTCTCCAAGCTTGGGGTAGGGGGGCAGATTGATTCCACCGCCTAGGTGAACGCGTACTTCTGAACTGTTGTTTCCGCCCAGGACTGGACGGTCATGGAGAAAAGCGACCTTCAATCCCGAACGTGCACCAGAGATTGCAGCGCATTCCCCTGCGATTCCCCCGCCGACAACAACAAGATCAAAAGTTCCCGCATCTTCAGGTCTCTCCGGCAGACCAAGTGCCTTTTTTCTGAAAACTGCGAGTTCCGCAGGTTTTTCAGGAGGTGCGAATTTCGCATCTGAACAGAAGAGAATCGCATCGCATCGTCCGTCGAAGCCGGTGAGATCATGCAGGGAGATTTTTACTTTTTTGTTTTTTACATCAACGGTTCCACCGTACTGCCAGTGCCATTCAGCGCCTTCTGTTCCGAAAACGGTTTCCAGAGTTTTACCGTCAACCGCAATCTGGAATTTTCCGGGCGCTCCTGGTGCGTTCCACTGAGCAACCCAGTCTTTGGTTCTGACAAACAACCTATACTTTCCAGTTTCCGGAAAGGTTGCGGTTGTTGTCGCGTCTTTGACAGGTTCCCCGAGCCCGTGTGCCAGAAGATATGGCGAGCCCATCTGATCCATGAACTGCTGGTCAAGAGCCCATCCCCCGAAATCACTGAACGATTCAGCCTCCACAATGATAATAATTTTATTCATTTCATCCTCCTTGTGATCTTTCGATTTCCTGAGCCGTTTTCTGCAATGCTGCGAAATATTCCATGACTGCCGAGGGGGCTATTTTTCCGGACAATGCGATTGCCGAGTGCGGGGGATTCCCCACGGTAACCGCCATGCTTGTGTTGTTGATTTCAGTTTTGATCTTGGCAAAACCTTTTCTGCGGATTTCGCGAATGACTCCAAGGAGTTCTTCAATGCCGTCGGGATATTCCGGAATGTCCCTTCCTTTGTAAAGATGTCTGATTTCCTTGTCTGTATTCCTTGAGAGAAGAACCATTCCGATGCTAGAGGAGGTTGCCGGATGAAGACCGACACGCCCAAGCGCCTGTTCCAGGGGCATTCCCGGTTCAGCATGGTAGAAATAACTCACCTGGTCTTTCCAGAGGACCCCGTGCGCGACTATCAAGCCGTACTTCTGCAGCACTTCAAGATGGGGCAGTGATTTTCTTGCAAGTCCGGACGCGAAGATTGACTGGGCCGCCAGTACGTGCATTCCGGGGCCGGGAATGTACTTGTTTTCAGCAGTCTGGGCCGCGAGCCCGAGATGCGCGAGTGTTTTAAGCAGTCTGTGCACCCTGGTTGTTTCAAGGTTGAGCAACCTGGCGGTTTCCCTTACGCCTATAGGCTTTCCCGAACCTGCAACGGCCTGCAGGCAGGCAAGTCCATCAATAAGGCTTTCATTTGGCTGACATGGCATCATGTTGCTATAATAGCAACAGTATTTTTCTTTTTCAAGTCTTGAAAAAGAAAACATTGAATTTTATTTTGAATGAAAAAGCATATTTGTGGGTTATATTGCAGGGAATCATATAATCAAATGGCGGTGCTATGAAGTTCAAATATCCGGTAATCCTGTTGATCGTATTGTCTTTTTTTCTCACATCTTGCGCAGCGTATTTCGAGTCGCACAGGAACAGCGACAATGTTGAGAAGCTGAAAAAAGGCATGTCAAAAGCCGAGGTCATCGCTGTCATGGGCGAGCCTGTTGCCGGTGAAGTCTACTGCAAGCCTAATGTCCTTTTCTACTATACCGACACGAAATGGTCGGACGGCAATGTAACAAGCGACGAATGCACTCCTCTTGTTTTTGAAAAAGACAAACTCGTCGGCGTTGGCGTCGACTTCTACAAAGACTATACGCAGAAGGACTGGAAATAAACTGCCAGCGTCTTCGGAACAACATGAAAATCAATATTCAATTCAGGCGTAACCGTTTCCGGATAGTGATCGTCGTTTTTGCGATATGGGGTTTTGCGGCATATCTGCTTCTGCCCTGGCTATGGAAGGAATATTTCCGGCATCATTCGAAATTCTCAAACGTGTCCAGTATCACGCAAACGGCCGACAGACATCCCGGCGACCCTGTCAATATTGCCATAGTGGGCACAGATGAGCAGCTCATACGCGCCATGACTGCGGCTGGCTGGTTCCCGGCGGATCCCATAACTTTCAGCACCAGTGTGCGGATTGCCGTGGACTCCGTGTTCCGCAAGCCCGATGACAGCGCCCCGGTGAGCAACCTGTATCTCTTCGGACGCAAACAGGATTTAGCCTTTGAGCAGCCGGTCGGAGACAGCCCACGCCAAAGACATCATGTTCGTTTCTGGAAATGGGACAAGCAGGAGGATGGGCGCCCGGTATGGTTCGGTTCTGCGACATTCGATGAGAGTGTTGGCATTAGTTACACAACCGGACAGTTTACGCATCATATAGGTCCGGACGTAGACGCGGAGCGGGACCTTATATCCGGGGAACTGCAGAGGGCCAAATGGGGGCAGCAGGTCAGCTATCTGGAAAAATTCCAGCAGCCGCAGGGGCGTAACGGAGGAGGGGATCTCTGGCGCACGGACGGCCGCCTCGCCGTGGTGGTCCTGAAACAGGAGCCAGTTTCAAAAGTAGTCAGAATTCAGGATTCAGAATAAAACCGAATTTGAATTCAAATTCAATTCTGTCTACTGTCTTCTGACTCCTGAATTCCTAGTTTTGAAATTACCTCACAGAATTAAACTTCACCGATACCACCCTGACAATATTGCATGCAAATTTGATGTCTGTGTTTGAAAAGTGTTGTAAAAGAGGCAATCTTATACAAGTATTCCGAAGGTAATACAGCTGAATTCCGAGTTAGGACTTCATTCCAGGTTCCGGATTCCTGCAAAACCCTGGTTTTGCAAACGCCTCAAGTTAGGATGCGGATATGAGCAAAGAACATAGCGTCTGGGCTTCATCGAAAAATCCGGCCGGGTGCCACTCGGGGAGTTTTTTTATTCTCCTGACGGCTGGCATCCTCATGGCGGTTTCAGGTCTGCTGGCATTGACGGGATGGGGCATGGGGCGGCCTCAGCTGTCCAGCTTCGGAGCAGGCCTGATACCCATGGCACCAGCCACAGCGGTTCTGTTTCTATTGTATGGACTGTCCGTCTGCTTCCGCGCCCTGTCGCCGTTGAGCGTCCGTACATTTCAGATCAGCGTGGTGGTGGGTTGTTTGACGGGTTTGGTCGCATTCCTGTTGTTAGTGCTGTCCTGCTTCAACATTCATCCCAGCTTTGAGCACTTCGGCCTGAACATCGCAGAATCGGGTGAAAGGATGTGGGTGGGGCACATGTCGCCGGTGACTGCTTTCTGTTTCCTGCTTGCCAGTGTGTCTTTTCTGGCCTCGCTGCCGCGTACGGTGTTCCGGCGTTGGCGCATCAATCTGGCGCTGGGTTCCGCCGGCGTGCTTTTTGGAATATGCTTTATTTTCCTGCTGCCTTACCTCTTCGGTTCACCGTTGCTATACGGCGGAACGTTCATACCTCCGGCATTCAGCACCATCCTCGCCTTCACCATGCTGGGGCTGGCGCTCATGATTCTGGACAGGCGGGTGAGAGGTTTTTTTGACGGATCACCTGCAGGCAATCCCATAACTACTTTTCACTTCATCATGATATTCCTTTTTCTGGCAACCGGTATCGTCGTCGTCGGCAACACCTACTACAAGGACATCGAGAATGACTACAGCCGCGAGGTGGGGCGCAAGCTTTCCGCTGTTGCGGAACTGAAGGTGGGAGAACTGGTGCAGTGGCGCAAAGAGCGGTTTATGGATGGCTCCATTATTTTCAATAACCCGACATTCTCGACCCTGGTGCGGAGCTTCTTCGAGAAACCTGCTGACGAAAACGCGCAACGCCAGCTTCTGGACTGGCTGGGCAAATACCCGATGTCCGGAATCTATAATCAAGTCCGCCTGCTTGATGCACAAGGGGTCTGCCGGCTGGTGCTGCCGGCTGGACAGGTGACGCCTTGTTCCGCCACTGCGAAGGATGCAGCCGAAGTTCAGCGGTCGGGCAGGATGTTCATCCAGGACTTCTACCGCAACGACGAGGATCAGCGGATCTATCTGGCGCTGATGATCCCTGTCCTTGATGTGTCGGATACGGACCATCCACTTGGCGTACTTGTCATGCGTATCGATCCGATGAGCTATCTTTATCCACTCATCCAGCACTGGCCGACGAGCAGCCCGAGCGCCGAGACTCTGCTGCTGCGCCGGGACGGGAACGATGTCCTGTTCCTGAATGACCTTCGCCACCTTGGGGACACGGCCCTAACCATGCGCTTCCCGTTAGACAGAACCGAAGTTCCCGCAGTTAAAGTCGCCCTGGGGCAGACCGGAATCATGTCAAGCATGGACTATCGCCAAGTGCCGGTGCTGTCCGTCGCGGAGGCGGTGCCAGATTCACCCTGGTTCCTGGTTGCCAAGATTGACACTGCGGAAATTCAGGAGCCGTTGCGGAAGCAGTTCTGGCAAATCCTCGTATTGGTCGGTGTTATGCTTTTCGGCGCGGGGACAACTGTGACTCTGCTATGGAGGCAGCAGCGTGTCAGGTTCTTAAAGGAGAAGGTGGTGGCGGCGGAGTTCCTGCGGGCTTCGGAGATCCAGTATCGCCGGCTTTTCGAGGCGGCTAGAGACGGTATTTTGATCCTGGATGCCGAGACCGGGATGGTGGTGGATGTGAATCCGTTCCTGGTCGAGCTGCTCGGTGTCTCTCGCGAGGTGTTCCTAGGAAGGAACATCTGGGAGCTGGGGTTCTTCAAGGACATCTTAGCCAACCAGGCCAAGTTTTCGGAATTGCAGCAGCAGGGGTACGTCCGCTACGAAGACATGGCATTGGAAGGGTGCGACGGAAAGCGGCACGAGGTGGAGTTCGTCAGCAACGTCTATCTGGTGAACCAGAAGAAGGTGATCCAGTGCAACATCCGCGACATCAGCGAGCGCAAGCTGACAGAGGAAAGGTTAAGGTTAAGCGAAGCACGCTATCGGTTTGCTCTGGAAATTACCGGTCAGATAGGTTGGTCGACTCCGCCTGATGGAGCAGTAGAAGATATGCCGATGTGGAGGCAATACAGCGGGCAAAGCCTGGAAGAGGTTTCGGGTTGGAAATGGTTGGATGCCGTACACCCCGAAGACCGCGAATCTGCCCGTAAGGCCTGGAGCAGCGCCGCCTCGCAAAAAACCAACTATTTCACGGAATACCGAATCCGCCGTGCCGATGGCGTGTATCGGAATTTCATGGTGCGGGGCATTCCGCTTTTAAATCCCGACGGATTGTGCAAGGAATGGGTGGGGACATGCATTGACATCACCGAGCGCAAGAAGTTAGAAGCGGAAAAGGCGCAAAGTGAAGAGCAAAACTGGCAGCTTCAGAAGGTCGAGAGCCTGGGGCGCATGGCCGGCGCCATCGCCCACACCTTCAACAACCAGCTCCATGTGGTGGAGGGGTATTTGGAGATGGTGATCGGATATCTGCCTCCTGGTGACCCATGTATCGCAAAACTTAAAACAGCCATGCAGGCGGCTCGGAAAGCTTCAGATGTGAGTTCTCTCATGATTACCTATCTCGGACAGAAACCAGTTAAACTTGAGTCGCTTGATCTTTCCGAACTGTGCCGTATGAGCCTGCCTGTATTCCAGGCCGGAAAACCCGAAACCGTGACTTTGGAAACCGATTTACCCGCCCCAGGCCCAGTCATCAGCGCAGACTCGAAACAGATACAACAGCTGCTGGCCAACCTTGTAATCAATGCATGGGAGGCCATCGGTGATGGAGCTGAAAAGATAAAGACTGCCAGCAGAGATGCTGGCGGTCCGGAAAGCATGGAACGCCGCCATCCTGGCGGCATCGGAAACTGGAACGGGAAAGATAAAGACTGCCAGAAAGATGCTGGCGGTCCGGTAAGAACATGGAACGCCGGCATCGGTGATGGAGCTGGCACTATTCACCTGAGTGTCAGGACGGTTTCCAAATCAGATATTCCCCTGTCTCACCGTTTCCCTCTTGAATGGCGACCTCAAGAACAGCACTATGCCTGTCTGGAAGTGAAAGATTCCGGTTGCGGGATACAGGAAAATGATATTGATAAGATATTCGACCCGTTTTTCTCCACGAAATTCACTGGACGGGGATTGGGTCTTTCCGTGGTCATGGGAATTGTGAAAACCCATAAATTGCTCGTAACAGTTGAAAACAGGACTGACGGTGGCGTTGTCTTCAGTGTGTTTTTTCCGATCTCGGAGAATACAGCAGCTCTGCAATCCGAGCAGGCTGCCAAAGTTCCGGAGATTGTCCCGGGAGCTACGATCCTGCTTGTGGAGGACGAGCCGGACGTGCGCAAGATGACCGCGAGTATGCTTGACAGTTTCGGGTTTACGGTGCTCCAGGCAAAGGATGGCGTTGAGGCGGTGGAGATTTTCGGTCAGCGCAAGGATGAAATCTCCTGTCTGCTTAGTGACCTGACAATGCCGCGCATGGGTGGCTGGGAGACGATTTCAGCTATCAGGGCAATCCGACACGACCTGCCGGTGATTCTTTCCAGCGGCTATGACGAGGCCAGCGTCATGGAAGGTGAGCATGCAGAGATGCCCGACTTCTTCCTGAACAAACCTTATGACATGAAGAAGTTAGGCGATACGGTTTGCAATGCCATCGCCAAAAAAGTTCCGGCCCGCCAAAAAGGGTGAAAAAATGCAGTTCATGAATGAAAAGCGTTTGAAACACCTGAAGGTGATATACGGGATCGCCCTGGCTTTCATCGCCCTTACCATCCTGTCCTCTTCTTTAATAGTACAGTACGCCATCCAGCGAAATGCCGGCGACTCGCGGGTCATCAACCTTTCCGGACGGCAGCGGATGCTGAGCCAGCGCCTGACCAAGTGTGTATTGGCCATTGAGCACATGTCCGACGGCGAGGGGCGGGCAAAACGGCTAAAGGAAATATCCGAGTCGTTCTCCTCGTGGAAGGTGGCCCATCTGGGCTTGCAGTACGGCAATGAGAAACTGGGCTTGCCGGCACGTCAAAACTCCGCCGAGGTTACGGCGCTCTTCGCGGAGATCGAGCCGTTCCATGTGGCAATGGCCCATGCCTTGGATGACCTGCTGGTACAGGAGAGGAGGGGTGGCTCTGTTTCAGACACCATAATACGATCTACGGCGGAAGTGATGCTGCGGAACGAGCCGTCTTTTCTGGAACTGATGGACAAGATAACTTTCCAGTTCGACAAGGAAGCCAAGGACCGGCTCGGTTCACTCCAGAGTCTCGAACGTGGCATACTCGCGGTGGGATTGCTTGTGCTCCTGCTGGAGTTCCTTCTCGTGTTCCGACCATCGGTCTCGCAGATCGCGGCGATGATGAACTCTCTCAGGCGGCAATCCAGCAAACTGCAGGAGGCCAACCTGCAATTGGAAGCCGCCACAGCTCAGGCAGTGGCGGCCAATGCCGCCAAGAGCGAGTTTCTCGCAAACATGAGCCACGAGATCCGTACACCGATGAACGGGGTGATTGGCATGACATGCCTGCTGTTGGATACAGATCTTACCGAGGAGCAGCGCAGGTATGCCGAGACCGTCCGCATCAGTGGCGAATCACTTCTGACGGTCATCAACGACATCCTGGACTTTTCAAAGATCGAGGCCGGGAAGCTTGAGATGGAGACGCTGGATTTTGATCTGCGCGCCATATTGGACGATTTTGCCGCCTCTTTGACTTTTCAAGTTCAGGGGAAGGGGCTTGAATTCATCTGCGCACTCGCACCGGACGTGCCTTCCCGCCTTCGCGGTGACCCGGGTCGCCTGCGCCAGGTGCTTGTCAATATGGCGGGTAATGCAATCAAGTTCACCCAGTCGGGAGAGATTGTCGTTCGGGCGACAGTGGTGTCTGAAACCGAAACCGACGCATTGCTCCGCTTCTCAATCCGAGATACCGGCATCGGCATCTCTGCAGGCATGAAGGACAGGCTTTTTCAGAAGTTTACACAGGTGGACTCATCAACCACACGCAAGTACGGCGGTACCGGTTTGGGCCTGGCCATTTCAAAGCAGATAGCCGCGCTCATGGGGGGCGAGATTGGTTTTGAGAGCCCTTCGCTGCCACTCAGGCCAAGCGATGGCGGACCGGGTTCCGAATTCTGGTTCACGGCGCGTTTTGCGAAGCAGGCAGAGGGTGGGCGAAACATCACCATGCCGGCAGATATTCACGGGACGCACATCCTTGTGGTGGATGACAACGCCACCAACCGCGAGGTGCTGAAGGCCCAGCTGGCGGCTTGGGGTGTCCGGTCGGAAGAGGTTCCTGACGGACCTTCAGCCATTCAGGCGCTGCACAGGGCGCAGGATGCGGGCGATCCGTTCCAGGCTGCTATTCTTGACATGCAGATGCCGGGCATGGATGGCATCGCCCTTGCCTCCGCCATCAAGGCCGATGCGAAGCTTAAGGATGTTTATCTGGTCCTTCTCACCTCCATGGGGCAGCTGGGCGATGACAGGAAAACTAAGGAGTTCGGGTTTTCCGCATGCCTGACTAAACCGGTGCGGCAGTCGGATCTCCTCGACAGCCTTGCCTCTGTTTTGGCAGGACAGGCCATCCGCAGTGGAGAGTGGGAAAAAGCAGGCTTCGCAAGCGGGAGGTTTTTTGCAAGTCAGAGGGTGTGCCGCATCCTGCTGGCTGAAGACAACATAGTCAACCAGCATGTGGCAGTGGGCATCCTGAAGAAGCTGGGTTTGCATGCGGACGCGGTGGCTGATGGCGACGAAGCCGTCAAGGCTCTCGAAACAATCCCCTATGATCTTGTGCTGATGGATGTTCATATGCCTGTAATGGACGGGCTTGAGGCCACGCGCCTAATCCGCAATCCAAAATCCTCCGTCAGGAATCACCTTGTTCCAGTCATCGCCATGACTGCCGGTGTCATGCAGGACGATCATGAACGCTGCATGGAGGCGGGCATGAATGATTTTATAAGCAAGCCAGTGTCCCCTCAGGCGTTGGCGGAAGTTCTTGGCAAATGGCTGCCGAAAGACAAGGTTGAATGCTGTAAGGAGAATGCTCATGCTGAACCGAAATCATCCCTCGTCAACCATAACGCATTGCCTGTATTTGACCGGGCTGGAATGAAAGCCCTGTTGATGGATGACGATGATCTGTTCCGGACAGTGTCCGAATGCTTCCTGGAAGATATTCCGCGTCAGATTGCAGCGCTCAACTGCTATCTGGAAGCAGGCGACGCCGCTGGCGCGGAGCGCCAGGCCCACTCCATAAAAGGCGCATCAGCCAATGTGTGCGGAAAACGCCTGCAGGCGGTGGCTTTTGACATTGAGAAAGCGGCCAGGGCCGGAGATATTGCCGCCGTCGTGCGGCTAATGGCCGAATTGCAAATGCAGTTCGATTCGCTAAGACATGCGCTGATAAAAGAACTCTGAACAAATACAAAAGGGAAGCGATATGAAGATATTGATTGCCGAAGACGATCTCACGTCCCGCACCTTGCTTGCTGGAGTCTTGAAAAAAAGAGGTCATGAAGTGGTGAAAACCGTCAATGGCGCCGAAGCGTTGGAGGCGCTGCAACAGGCAGACGCCCCATCCCTGGCTATCCTTGACTGGATGATGCCGGAGATGGACGGGCCGGGGGTGGTGAGCCGGGTCCGCGCACTGAAAACCGACCGGCCGCCATACATCATCATGCTGACTACAAAATTTGATAAGGCCGACATCATCGCTGCTCTTGAGACCGGGGCCAATGACTATCTGTCCAAACCGTTTGATGCAGGCGAACTCCTTGCCAGGGTCGAGGTGGGGCGCCGCATGGTTGAGATGCAGGACGCTCTGCTTGTCAAGATCGAAGAACTGCGTCAGGCACTTGATCAGGTAAAGACCCTGAGCGGGTTCCTGCCAATCTGCATGCATTGCAAGAAAATCAGGGACGACAAGGGTTACTGGGAGAGGGTGGAGACGTATGTGTCTTCACACACCGGCGCTCAGTTCAGCCACGGGATCTGTCCCGAATGCATGAAAACACACTATTCCAAATATTGCGAGTCGGGGGAGGGGGATTTGGAGAAGAAAAGCTGTTGAATCAGGCGGTCAGGATGCCGGCGTTCCATGTCTTGCCGGACCGACAGCCTGTCCGCCAGCCTGTCCCTCGTAGCTTCCCAGCGAAGTGGGAAGCTTCTTAGCGACGGCGGGCATCCTGCTGGCAGTTTTTTCTTTTCCCTGAAATAAAGTGAATATTCCATGTTTGTGGTTGAAAGTTATTGCAACAGGTGCGATTTTAGAAAAGTGTTCCGAAGGTAGTTCGTGTTAACCAGGTGTTTCATGAAAACAATCTTTGTCCCAGGCATTCCTATATCATCATCAGCGTTGACAGCTGCGGAAAATAATCTCCTGTATGGCATCCTGACCTCGCGCGGGTGCCAGTTGTAATTTGAAATGTGATGTTTTCTTTACTCGGCGCTACGCCGTGTTTTGTGCTTTTAGGAAAAAAAGGGGGCTGACATGTCTGATGCACTGCAAGACAGGGGCTTTTCTGAGATTTCCAGTACAGTCCTGGAATGGCAGCATACATTCGACGCCATCAAGGATGCAGTTTTCCTTCTTTCCCCGGATCACAGGATTCTGAGATTCAACAAAGCCTGCTATGATTTGTTCCATAAGTCTGAACCGTCTGAAATACTCGGGAAATTCTGCTGGGAAGTTGTACACGGCACTTCGGAACAGCTCCCTGCATGCCCGCTTGAAGTCATGAAAAAAACAAAGAAGAGGGAGATTTCCATCTTGAAGTCTGGCGATAAGTGGTTGGAGGTCGTAGTTGATCCTGTCCTTGATGAGGACAATAATGTTTTGGGAGTGGTTCATATCGTTTCCGACATCACCGAGCGCAAGCAGGCTGAGGATTCACTTCGGTCAGCTTCGAGCTATTCACGCAATCTGATTGAAGCCAGTCTTGACCCGCTGATCACAATCAGTAAAGAAGGGAAAATCACCGATGTCAATAAAGCCACCGAAAAAATTACCGGCATAGGTCGGGAAAGCCTTATTGGCACTGATTTCTCCGACTACTTCACCGAACCTGAAAAGGCGCGTGCCGGATACTTGGAGGTGTTTGAAAACGGGCAAGTGCTTGAATACCCTCTTGCCATTCGCCATATATCAGGCGCGGTTACCGACGTGCTTTATAACGCGTCCTTATACCGAAACGAAAAAGGTGAAGTTCTAGGCGTTTTCGCCGCTGCACGGGACATCACCGAACGTAAACGGCTGGAAACGGAAAAGATAAAGCTTGAAGAGAAAAACCGGCAGCTGCTGAAGGCCGAAAGCCTGGGACGCATGTCCGGAGCCGTTGCACACCTCTTCAACAACCAGCTCCATGTGGTGCTGGGGTATTTGGAAATGGTGATCGGATATCTGCAGCCTGGCGATCACTGTATTGCTAAACTTACAACAGCCATGCAGGCGGCCAGGAAGGCCTCGGAAGTGAGCGCCCTCCTAATTACATATCTCGGACAGAAACCAGTTAAACTTGAACGCGTTGATATTGCCGAACTGTGCCGTACGAGCCTGCCTGTGTTCCAGACCGGAAAACCTGAAGCAGTTTCTCTGGAAACCGATTTGCCAGTCACCGGACCAGTCATCAGCGCAGATTCCAAACAGATACAGCAACTGCTGAACAACCTTCTGATCAATGCATGGGAAGCCATAGGCGATGGAGCGGAAAAGATAAAGACTGCCAGCCGGGGTGCTGGCGGTACGGAAAGCATGGAACGCCGCCATTCTGGCGGCATCGGGAACTGGAACGGGAAAGATAAAGACTGCCAGCAAGATGCTGGCGGTCCGGTAAGTACATGGAACGCCGGCATCCCTGCCGGCATCGGTGATAGAGCTGGCACCATTAACCTGAGTGTCAGGAAGGTCTCCAGATCAGAAATTCCGCTATCGCACCGTTTCCCCCCTGAATGGATACCCAAGGATAATTTCTATGCCTGTATGGAAGTGACAGATTCCGGCTGCGGGATAGATGAAAAAGATTTCGACAAGATATTTGACCCGTTTTTCTCCACTAAGTTCACCGGCAGGGGGTTGGGGCTTTCCGTAGTCCTGGGAATTGTGAAGGTCCATAATTCCCTCATAACAGTGGAGAACGGACTTGACGGTGGAAGCGTCTTCAGTGTGTTTTTTCCGATCTCAAAGCAAACAGCACCTCTACTGATTGAGCAGGTTGCCAAAGCTCCGAAGAGCCTCTCGGGAGGTGCAGTGCTGCTGGTGGAAGACGAAGAGGAAGTGCGTAAGATGACTGCGATTATGCTTGATAGTTTCGGATTCACGGTGCTCCAGGCAAAGGACGGAGTCGAGGCTGTGGAGATTTTCGCGCAGCGCAAGGATGAAATCTCCTGTCTGCTTTGCGATCTGACAATGCCGCGCATGGGCGGCTGGGAGACCATTTCAGCCATCAGGGCAATCCGCCACGATCTGCCGGTGATTCTTGCCAGCGGTTATGACGAGGCCAGCGTTATGGTGGCAGAGCATCCGGAAATGCCCGACTTCTTCCTGAACAAACCTTATGCCATAAAAAAATTAGAGGATACGCTTGGAAGCGCCATGGCCCTGAACGCCCACGGGACGCCTGCATCTCCCGACGCGCTTCGTGGCCGGGATCTTGAGACTTGCCGGCATTGAGAGGGGAGCGGAAAAGACAAGACTGCCAGCAAGATGCTGGCGGTCCGGCAAGACACGGAACGCCGGCATCCCTGCCGGCATCGGAAACTGGAGTGGAAAAGATGAAGACTGCCAGCAAGATGCTGTCGGTCCGGCAAGACACGGAACGCCGGCATCCCTGCCGGCATCGGAAACTGGAGTGGAAAAGATGAAGACTGCCAGCAAGATGCTGGCGGTCCGGTAAGATGAAATACCCAAGCCTCCAGTTTACTTTTGCGTTCCATATGCTAATGTTAAAAGCTTCAATAAATTAAAAAACAAATGGAACTGAAATATTTATCAAATCAGAAAGGGTGAATAATGAGAATCTGCAAATCGACACTGACAATCTTCGCGGCCTGTGCGCTCTCCTGGACGCTGAGTGCTGACGTAAAAATGCCAAAGATCTTTGGCGACAACATGGTCTTGCAACGGGAAATGCCAGCACCGGTATGGGGCTGGGCAGACAAGGGCGAGAAAATCACTGTCAGTTTTTCCGGTCAGGAGAAAACCGTCACAGCAGGTGAGGACGGTAAATGGATGATTGCGCTGGAGCCTCTGAAGACCAGCAAGGAACCTTCTGAACTTAAAATTACCGGAACAAATTCCATCGTCATCAAAAATGTATTGGTTGGCGAGGTTTGGATCTGCTCCGGCCAGTCAAATATGGAATGGTCTTTGGGAGGCGCGTTTAATGGCAAGGATGAGATCGCAGCAGCCACCAATCCCCTCATCCGCCACATAAAAATTCAAAACACTCAGAGTCACAGGAAACTTGACGACATCGCCAGTGGCACATGGTTTGTCTGTTCGCCCCAGACCGCCGGAGGCTTTACCGCAGTCGGGTATTTCTTTGCAAAAAACCTCGTAAAAGAGCTTGACGTCCCGGTAGGTCTCATAGGCAGCAATTGGGGCGGTACGCGGATTGAACCTTGGACCTGTCCTGAAGGATTCAGGCTTGTACCGGAACTCAACCCCATTTTGAAACAGGTGGAGGAATGGGATTCCACCACTGATTCCGGACGCGCTAAATACACTGAATATGTTGATAAGCTGAAAGAATGGACGCCGAAAGCTGAAAAAGCGCTTGCTGCAAAGCAGACTGTCCCTGATCTTCCCGCTTCACCTCTGCCTGCTCCAGACCACCAGCTGCCTACTAAACTTTACAATGCGATGATATGTCCCCTGATCCCGTATGCGATCCGCGGCGCCATCTGGTATCAGGGAGAAAGCAATGCCGGTGAAGGTCTTGCCTATCTTCCGAAGATGAAGGCTTTGATCGAAGGTTGGCGGCAGATGTGGAAGCAGGGTGATTTCCCGTTCTACCACGTCCAGCTTGCGAATTTTACGACATCTAATCCAAACAACCCTGAAGGCGGGGACGGATATTCCAGGGTTCGCGAAGCCCAGCTCAAATCCCTGTCAATTAAAAACACGGGAATGGCTGTGATTATCGACATAGGCGAAGCTGGAAATATTCATCCTAAAAACAAACAGGATGTGGGCGCCAGGCTGGCATTGTGGGCTCTTGCCAACGACTATAATAAAAAGGTCGAGTTCAGCGGGCCCTCCTACAAGAGCCATAAAGTTGAAGGCAATAAGATACGTATCGATTTTGATCACGCCGAAAATGGAATGTTCGTCGGTGAAAAAAAGGAACTTGACCCCGCAAAAGAAATCAAGGACGGAAAGCTTGGCTGGGTTTCGATTGCCGGTGAAGACAAGAAGTTCTATTTCGCAGATGTCCTGATAGATGGGAAGTCACTTGTGGTTTCAAGCGAAAAAGTTGCGAATCCTGTCGCTGTCCGATATCATTTCACCGCAAATCCGGAAGGCTTGCACCTTTACAACAAGGAAGGCTTGCCCGCATCGCCGTTCCGCACGGACGCCTGGTGATATGATGCGGACGACTCGAAGAAAGATTGATGGATAATCGAGCAATAGCTGAACTTCACAAGAAATGGTGGAGACGGGAGAATCCTGAAATCCTGGTTTCCAACTATTTCCCTGTAAAAACCCCGTACGGCGGGCTCGACACCGAAATCCCGCCTTCGCAGATGGCCGTACGGAAAAAGGCGAACGCCGATGCAGTTTCAACGGCAGATGTCCCGTCGGACACCTTGAATGTCCAAGTGGTGAATTTCGGTCCGGCGCTTCTTCCCGCACTTGCGGGTGCCGGATTCGAATACGATGCACACACCTCCTGGTCGGTGCAGGCATATGACTCTGCGAATCTCGCAAAGGTGAACACTTTCAATCCACATCATCCGCTCTGGGAAAAATATATTCGGCGACTTGATCCTCTTCTCGAGAACTGGAGTTGGGATACATATCTGCCGTCACTCGCCGACTATCTCGGTCCTCTGGATATTGTAGCTGGTTTGATCGGTTCTGAAAAACTCGCAATGGAGTTCTACGATAATCCCGACGATGTGAAAAGGCTCGCGTCCGATGCTGCAAAACTTCTTGCCGAAGCTATAGCATTCGAGCTTGAGCTCCACCGCAAGGCAGGGCTTACGGACGGTGTCACCGATACATTCGGAGTCTGGCTTCCCGGAAAAGGGGTGCGTCTTTCCGAAGATTTTTCGACGCTGGTCGGCCCTGAGCAGTTCCGGGAATTCTTTCATGCGCCTGATTCGTATATATGTGAGAACATGGATTCAGTGTTCATGCATGTGCATTCCGGGGCGATACAATGTCTTCTCGGATTCCTGGATGTCCGCAAGATGGGTGCAATTGAATTTGGAAACGATCCAAACGGTCCCGGTATCGACGACAGGATAGCTGCGGGGAAACTTGTCCAGAAGAAAGGGCTGCCCCTGCAGATGACAAGCTGGAACATCAGGCTCAAGGACGAGGAAGTCCTGAGAATTGCGAGATCTCTTGATCCGAAAGGCCTCCTCCTGAGATTCCAGACGGATTCCGCCGAGGAGGCCAGAGCTCTCCACAACCTGATAAAGTCACCCCGCTGAATACTGCCGCCTAAGCTTTTCGCAGGGCGTATGTCGTCTCTCCACAACCTCCTGCTTCCCGCCAAATGTCAGTTTGTCAAAGTTCCACAGTCATCCCAAAGGATGAAGGATTAATGGATTTATGGATTGCTGGATTATTGGGTTTGAGTTCAAGAGAAACATAGATACTGGATTTTAAGAAAAACTTCAAAACAGGCATTTCTGATTCTTCCCCTATGGTGGTTTTTGCATGACTCTTTGATTTGCAACAATCCATTAATCCAGCAATCCTATAATCCATGGGACGGTAGTGAAAAAGTTCCTTGAAATTATTTTTCAAACACTCTTGACAAACATGAGCCGAGACATTCTAATAATAGAATGACAGTGTGTTTTTGCTGGATGTGCAGCAGGGAGGAAGTCTCATGGTATCTCCGAAATATTCAAGAGTTCAGAACGGAATTGTCAATCTGATCGCTACCGAAAACATAAAGGTTGGAGAGATGCTGCCTACTGAAAAGCAGCTCTCTGAACATTTCAATGTCGGCATCATCACGATCCGGAGGGCTGTAAAACACCTCGAGGAAAACAAGATCGTTCAGCGCAGGCAGGGACGTGGCACATTCGTCCTCACAGATATCCGTGGACGCGTGGACAACGGCACCATAGTTTTCCTGGACATAACACGAGAAGAACTCAACTTCGCTGCGTTCAGCCCTTCGATGAAGAACATGGACAGTGAGCTAGGACGTCGCGGTTACAGGCTGAATTTCCTGCTGGCCGGACAGAACCCTGATGTCGAGGCGATCGGCCGTTTAAAGGATGTCAACGGCGTGATTGCGACCGGCTGGCTCAATGCGAAATGGGTCCAGATTCTGAATGCCCTCAATATCCCCGTGGTATTCCTTGGCGGAATTGCCTGCGACCCTCTGGATATACCAATGGTCTCCTGCGACTACAGGGGGATGGCTGCAATGCTTGCCCGGCAACTGTTCAGGAAAGGTGCAAAGAAAATAGGACTGATCCTCGGAGGCAGCGATTATGCACCATCGGCATTGGCGAGGGAAGGTTTGCTTTCAGTAATGGAAAAGCGTGGAGAAAGGCTCGAACCGTCATGGATTTATTATTCTGATGACGATAGCCCTACGGCTTCCTCTTGCAATATAGGGAAATTCCTGGCCGATAATCCCGATCTTGATGGATTTCTTGTAGAGTTGGGTTGCTATGTCCACGTACTTAACAATCTGGTTGGCACGCGTCGTTTCCCTTTGATGGGTGTCATGACGGAAAAACCGCAGTTTGGCAACATTCCCCCGAATATATGCGAGGCGGCATTCAAGGGCGATATTTACAAAAATGCGATTGAAATGCTGCTTGAACTAATCCTTTCTGGGAAAAAATCCACAGGCAATATTAAGCTGGAACCGTATTTGGTTAAAAAACAAGGAGATGTCAAATGAGTGTCAGTTTGAAATCGTCAGTTATCCTGGTTGCTGCGCTCCTGCTCTGCAATGTCTCCGGGCTTTATGCCGGGGATACCTCTGTGGCAGGATTCCTGCCAACGGATAAAAGCCTGCAGGCTGCGGCCGACAAATGCCAGCAACCGGAGTTCAAGAAATATCTTGCCGCATTGAAAGGGAGGATTGACGCTGCAAAAACATCGGCTGACCCTGATTACAAAAAAGAACTGGACAGGGAAGCGGTATCGGCACTGATGGTTGCGAATGATATTACGGCAAGCCGAGATAAGAAAGCAGATGTGTCTTTTGCGTATTACGCTGTTCCGCCGATGAGCAATATCAAACGCCTGACACATACCTATCCCGAAGACGGCAAACTGTCCGGCTCCATCAGGATCGTTGCTGCAAAAGGGGAATTCGAACCTGCATCATTCGTCATATATCCTTTTTCAGCTGCAGGAAAAGTGGAGCTGAAGGTCAGCGAGCTTGTCGGCAAGAACGGCAAAATCCCGGCCTCCGCCATTGATGTGAAAATAATCAAGATATGGTATCAGGCGGGAACCGCCTGGTACAGCTATTATGCGGACAAGACGGGGCGTGAACTTGTCCCAGAGCTTCTTCTCAATGATGAGAATCTTGTCAAGGTTGACATGAAAGGCAAGGACAACTATCTCCGGGTTGACTATGCTCAGCCGAGAGGTCCCGAATATGTGTGGATAAGCAATCCGGCCAACATTGATGTGACATTCAATGATAATACGGAGCCGGTGCGTGACGCTAAAACTCTGCAGCCGTTTTCACTGATCCCCGGCGAGTTCAAGCAGATATGGCTTACATTTGAAGCACCGAAGACAGCCGAAGGGAAATACTCGGGAACTATTTCAGTAACAGTTGACGGGAAAACACAAGCCTCTATCCCTATCGAAGTCAGAGTGCTTCCGTTTGAACTTCCAGATCCTAAAACGAATTACGACCTGACCCGCGAATACTATACAAGCATTTTCAATCATAGTGGTCTTTCCGGGGATCAGTCGAAGAAAAACGGCGGTGGTCAGGCTCCCTGTTATACCGGCGGTATGGAAATGGCGAAAAACCGTCTTTTCAATGAATATGTCAATATGCGCAAGCACAACGTGATGTATCCGCAGATCAACAGCAAGATGCCCGGATATCAGAAAATGCTTCCTGAAATAATTGAGATCTATAAGAAGGCCGGGCTGAAGACCGATACTATTATAGGCGCAGTCGATGCGAATGATTGGCGATACTCGGGATTGCCGGAAGTCAGGAACAATCCGCTGGAAAAACAGCCGGATCACTCGGAGTACTCTTACAAGGTTGATGCCGGATTTGAAATCATGCGGAAGGCCGTCGGGCATTCGAATATTTACTGTATCGGCGCTGATGAACCGTCAATGGGCAGGCTAATAGCTGAACGCAATCTATGGAAATATAATCATGACAAAGGCCTGAAAATATTTAATACTGGTAATGACGGGCATCTGACCTATGGCGGATACAACGAGGACTTTGTCAACTATGGTGGCAGCCTCACAAGGGAAGCTGCAGACAAATGGCATGCGTTTGGAGGACGTATGACAAGTTATGCGAATCCGCACACCGGCCCGGAGAATCCGGATTTCGCGCGAAGAGCGCACGGGATGGAGCTATACCAGGCGAATGCCGACGGCACTTGCAACTTCGTATTGAACTGGTATACCTGGAATGATTTCACCAATGCCGATGAGAATATCCGTGGTTTAAATATGATATACCCTGCGATAGAGGCACCAATTGACACCATGGAGTGGGAAGGATTCCGCGAGGGTATTGACGACATAAGGTATGCCACGCTCCTCAAGCAGCTTGCGAACAAGGCGATCGCGACAGGCAAAACCGATAATGTCTATCAGGGACGCATGGCGTTGCAGTGGCTGGCTCTTCTGGATTCCAAAAAATGCGACCTGAACGCAATGCGCTTGGAAATGATCTCCTATATCCTGAAATTAATGAATATCAAATGATGAAGGCAGGCACAGATTAAGAATACCAAAGGAATAAAGTTCTAAATATATGTCAGGGAATTTCAAAGTTTTGATGCGAAGCATCCTTGGACTGCGGTGCCCCTGCACCGCTTTCACAATCAGGATGCAAAGCGTTAAGTCAAAGCGGCACAGGTGTACCGCAGTCCAAAGACGCTGCGCGTCAAATAAAAGCAGCGGCCTATGGCCGTCTAATTAAATCGTACAGGAAATTGTATTTATTGGCCCCCCTGCGGGCTTGTCCCGCAGGAGGCAAAGATTGGGATGCTAAGGGACATTCCCTTAGCTTTCCAATCTCCCTTTCCTGCCAGGTAAACTGGCAGGGGAAGGTTAAATTGAGAAGGTCTGGCGAATCCGGTTAAGTACTGTGTCCCAAAATATGGAAATGAGTGAAATAGAAAAGAAAAAGGAGAAAATGCAATGAATAAAACATGCCTGGTTTTTGTGATAACAGCGACGACTCTCGTCATGTCTCTTACTCTCTGCGCCTATGAAAAGTCCGCTGACGCACTGAAGGCGGCGAAACTGAAAGCGCAATCCAAAGATTACCCTGGTGCCGTTAAGGATGCTGACGAGGCCATCTCGCTCGCCGGAGAAAACACAAACGAAATAATAGATGCGTTGTTTTTCAAAGGGCAGATTGCCGAGTGGTCAAAGGATTTTGTAAAGGCGAAAGCGGAGTATGCGAAGGTCGCAAGCGACGGCAAAGCAAGCACTGCGCAGAGAGTCATGGCTCTTAATAAGACGGCGGGCGTCCTTATGGCTGAAAACAAGATGGATGAAGCCAGGGCTGAATATGCGAAGATCGCAGGCGTTGCCGGAGCCACTCCCGCCGATGTCTTCAATGCGAAAATCGCAACTGCTAAATCTTATGAAAAACAGTGGTATACTGATAAGGCATCCGCGATTTACAAGGGAATATATGATGATGTTGCAACTCCAAAGGCCTATAAGGCGCAGGCAATCAGGGGAAATGCAGGTGTTTTCATGTCCACATGCAAGTTCAATGAGGCCAGAGCGGAATATGCAAAACTTCTTTCGCTGTCTGACATTGTAATAAAAGATAAAGTTGATGCCGCAATGGATATCGCACGCACTTATGAGATTCAGAATCAATTTGTGTCTGCGGATTTCGCAAAAGCGAGGGAAGAATACTCAAAGGCGCTCGCGATTGACGGAATCGATGCAAAAGGAAAAGCGACTGTATTAGCCGCAATTGCCAGGATCTACAAATCTGAAGTGGATATTGTCAATATGAAAAAGACAATGACATCAATTGCCGAACTGGTGCCGGCGCCAGACTATTCGCTTCTCCGCGACTATGCGAATCTCGCAGCGTTTATGGAAGATTCAAAGGAGGAAGTCGCCACTTGGACTCAGATCATGTCAATACCTGGAATCGCCAATGCCCAGTACGCTGATGCGGTATTCAGAAAAATAGGCGTACTCGTGGCAAATAAACAAATAGAGGAAGCGAAGAAACTCGCTGCAGATGCAGTTGCTGATGCAAGAATGAGCGAAGAACAGAAATTCCTGGCCACCCTGCTGACTGCCGGCTTCAACGCTCCAAAAGACGGTATGGTGGATATCAAATCGCTGCCAGTCACATCTCTTAACGCTGAAAAGCAGGCGAAACTTTACACCGACGCGGCAAAGGTTTTCATGCGTGCCAGAAATTATGAAGTTGCAAAGTTCTTCGGCAGTAAATCAGAAACCATGTTCCCTGCAGCGCCGCAGAATGTCTACGAATGCAAATTCATGGACAAGGCCCCCGTAGGCGTGTCCGGCTGGCAGAATTCGGATATTTTGAAAGATCCTTCGCGCCGGGAAACACGATTCGAGGAATATGACAAGAAGGCGGCTGCGGTCCTGATAAACGATGTCAATGCTGTACGTGATGTCGGCACAGGTGATGCGAAGAAAAACAATGCGTCATTCTACATGGCCGCAGACGGCAGGGGGTGGCACATTTATGTCCAGTGCAAGGACGATCAAGTTGAGCAGGTGCTCGCCGGACTTACAGGCGGTGGATCCCTGGAAATGTTTTTTGCGCCCGGGAAAGGCGAATGCTATTACCAGTGGATTATGAGATTGCCTTCAGGTGAAACCAGTTTTTATCCATGGATGTCCCCTCACAGGAACTTCAGGAAGATGGATGATTGTTTTAAGGCGGAAGTGGCGCCTGTTGATGACGGGTTCGGAGTCTACATGTTCTTCCCCTGGGATTTCGTATATGACAAAATCCCCAAGGAAGGCGATCTTTGGACATTCGGTCTTGTTAACTGGAGCCGGAGTGGCGGATTTACCTGGGGCAGCGGAGAAGTCCACGAACTGAATAAATTCGGCAAAGTCAAGTTTTCCGGTGTTGAAAAATACATGCCGGCAATTAAGCGCGCCATTGTCATGAAGGCGTTCGCCAACTACAAGAAAGCGGCGGCGTCCGCAACGACTTTCTGGAAAGACGAAGTCAAGGGCGACCAAAACTTTTATAACAAGGTGCTCCTGCCAAAAATAGAAAACTTCAATGAGCTTGGCAAACTGGTAAAACCGGAGATGACTCGGGCCGATACCGATATGCTTTTTGAGCAGGCGGTGCCCGACTGGATGGAATTCGATTATCTGGTCAGCGAACTCCGCTCCGAATACCTGCAAAACAGACTGATTGAAGAATAAATGAGAAATAACGGTGTCAAGTTTTAAGTGTTAGGTTTTAAGTGCGAAGCATGGATAAACAGAAAAGGAGGGTGCCGTGAATAGTCAAAACTTGAAAATTCCAAGAAGTAAAATATTTTCGCTGAGAAAATATTTTACCCTCATTGAGCTCCTCATTGTAATCGCGATCATCGCAATTCTTGCTGCGATGCTCCTGCCTGCGTTGGCGAACGCGAAGGCGGCGGCAAAGCGGATCACCTGTTTGAACAACCTCAAGCAGATCGGCTTCGGTTTCGCAAGCTATATCAACGACAACGACGGATTCATACTCCTGCAGCAGAACTCATCCGAGCCGGATGTATGGACTGGATTTTACTGGACAAACTGGATATTGTATTTGCGCAGGGACATGGGTGACTCTTTCTTCTACAATTGCATGGTGTGCCCGTCAAGTCCCAGCTACCAGATGCCAGAGACAGCACGCAAGCATACCGCCAAGGATGCAATCTCATATTATGATGCACATTACACATATAATTCCACTCAATTGTCATCCGGTGGCAAGCCTGTCCGAATAGATCAGATACGGACTCCGGATTCCAAACTGGCGTTTTGCGATTACGGAACTGGGAAAGGGATCAACTATTCTGTTGGAGCCGTGACCGGCAGCGGGGTGGTTGTATTAAACTACATGCCGGGCGGAGGGCAATCCTCAAACGGACGAGCCCATCTTTCCGGTGCAACCACAGATGTCACTGCGCCTGCAAATAAACCTTTCCTCGACGATTTCATGAAAGGCAGGCATCTGTCAGGATTGAATGTCATGTTCGTTGATGGTCATGCGTCGCCCATTTCTGGTCAAGAAATAGGCAAGTCGTTCTACATTAACACCGGCAACGGAGCTGACTATGCTGGAATGTTCGCCCCATACAACAAGTGATGCGGGGAAATTAAGTTTTAAGTTTCAGGTTTTAAGTTTTGAGTATGATACAAGCACAAGTAACAAAAGAGTATTGTTCAGAGTTGCGGCCCTCTTGTCCCGTCAGCCATGATGGATATCATGGTCGGATGACTGGGGTGATCGCCTGATTGAACGTATAGGAATTTCAAAGTTTTGCATCTATGAGCGCGAATGCGCTCTTTTGGAGTGCGGCGTGTAAGCGCCGCTTTGGATTATCTTAAAGCGCTGCTGACACAGCGCACTCCGAAAGATGCTTTGCGTCAAAAGAAAAAGTTGCGGCCCTTGGCCGCCTAATTGAACGTATAGGAATAAATTTTTCCAGTTTCTGGAAAAATTTCAAGTTCATCTAAAACCCGGAGTAAATGTGTTTACAACGCTTGCGATGAAAGAGGTATTGTTTCCGGAATCGTTTCTCTGGGGTGCCGGCGGAGCCGGACACCAGATTGAGGGCGACAATATTCACAGTCAGTTTAATCAGATGGAACGTGATGGCTCACCGAATTTTCAGGTGAAATCCGGCAAGGCGTGCAATCACTGGGAGATGTACCGCGAAGACATCAACATGATGGCCGATATGAAACTCCAGATATACCGCATGTCCATTGAATGGTCCAGGATTGAGCCGGAGGAGGGGCGCCATGATGAAGAAGCTCTGGCCCGCTACATTGATATGCTCGAGCAGCTGAACAGCAGGGGGATAAAGGTCTGTCTGACTTTACACCATTGGTCGCATCCGCAGTGGTTTGAGGCGTTGGGTGGTTTCGAGAAGAGGGAGAACCTCAAATATTTTGAAAAGCACCTGAACTATATTGTCCCTAAAATCAAAGATTACGTTCATCTATGGGTGGTGCTGAATGAGTTCAATAATCATGGCATCAATCCGCCAAACTTCTATTTGTATAAAAATCTGCTTCTTGCACATGCGCGTGGCTACCATGTCATCAAACAGTATTCAAATGCACCGATCAGCAGCACGCATTCGCTGATACACTGGCAACCGGAGAGAAGTTTTGATCCAATGGACAGGGCGGCGGCAAAGGTCTTGGACTGGTGTCAGAATGAATTCTTCATTCACGCCATAAAAACAGGCGAACTTGTCCTGCCGTATACCGATGCAGAGTCTTCGGCTGAGGTCAAGGGAAGCATAGACTACTGGGCGATAAATTATTATACTCGTCACATGGCGAGTGCGAGAACCAAGAACTTCAGCGCTCCGCGTTTCCCGTTCGACCGGGTGAGTATGATAGATGAAAAAATGTATCTTGAGGAATTTTATCCGGATGGTTTCGTCCAGCATCTCCCACGTTTCACTGGATACCCGATTTACATATGCGAAAACGGCTGCTCTTGCGATGACGACCGGTTGCGGATTATTTATATTGCGAGATATCTCAGCGCAATCCGTGAAGCCATGAAAATGGGTGCGGACGTACGTGGCTATATCCACTGGTCGCTTATGGACAATTACGAATGGGGCTCTTTCAGACCCCGTTTCGGACTGGTACATGTTGACTTTGAAACATTCAATAGGACGCTCAAGCCGAGCGCGCATTTTTATCGAGGGATCATCGAGGGGCACGGCATAACAGATGCTTTGCGAGACAAGTATATCCGGCCGATGTCGGATGTGAAAGTCTACCCGGCGAAGAATTGAATTAAATAAAGTGATTTCAAACTATAGGGATTTCAAAATGGAACGCTGGCATCCTGCCGGCATCTTAAGAGCCACCAAGATGGTGGCGTTCCTTAAAGAAGTTGCGGCAAAGCCGCCTAATTGAACGTATAGGAAATTCAATATTATGTATGCACATCATTCAATTTTCGGACTTCATCTTCTGCGAATTGCGAAATTCGCACTTGGAGTGCGGCAATTCATTGCCGCCTTTAATGACGGAATTTATTCCGTCCCATCTAAATGCCGTGAAATAAATTTCACGAAACAAGGCGGTAATAAATTACCGCACTCCACGGAGCGTTGTCACGCTCGTAAATCAAAAATCCATTCCAACATTTTCGAATTCAAGTCTTCTGTCTTTTGCAGCCCATTCGAAGTTGGAAGTTCGATGTTCAAAGTATTTAAAGTTGCGGCTCCTTGGCCGCCTAATCTTAGGAGATATTTAGTATGAAGTTTTTTCTTTTAACATTCACATTGCTGGCATTCTGCCTGCTTGCCTTGATTGACGCCAGGGCAGGGGCCGCCGACGAGCCGTATCTTGTCAAAGACGGGAAGGCGGCGGGTGAATTCATCGTGGCCGATGACATATCACAAGCGGAGACTTTCGGAGTCACCGACATCCGGCGCTGGATTAAGGAAATCACAGGTGCTGAAGTGCCGATTCTCAAAACCCAGAGCTCAAAGAAGAACACTAAGATTTTCGTAGGCAAGACATTCGCATCAGAATTTAAAGAAGACCTTGCAAAGCTTTCCGACAATGACGGCTTCGCAATACGCAGGAAGGGTAACAATGTCTATGTCTTCGGCAGTCGCCCACGCGCCACGCTGTACGGGCTTTTCTCATTCTTGGAAAAGAACAGCGACATTATCTGGGCACGTCCCAACGAACGCTTCGGAACTGTCTTCGGTCAGACGAAAGACCTGCAATTGACGGATACGGACTGTCTGGATATTCCAGTCTTCAATTACCGCGCCATGGGCGGTGGATTTCCCCCGCATGTTCCAACCGATGAATGGCAGCTGCGCAGCCGAAACAACCATATCGGACGTATCTACGGCCCCGAAATGGACATGTTTAACATTGTTGGGCGCGGTTTGGCAGGCCCGATAGCCGGCCTCTTTAAGGAACATCCCGAATATTTCGCCTATTATCCGGCAACAAAAGAGCGTAAAGGCGTGAGCAGTGGCGAAGGCTCCATGTGCATCACATACCCGGGGCTTCCGGAAATATGGGCCAGGGAATGCATGAAGATTATTAAGGAAAAGGAAAAACAGACAGGAGCCAAGATAAGCTTTTTCACCATCGGACCCGGCGACAACTGGTACTGCTGCCAGTGTCCCGAATGCACGAAGCCTATTAAGCTTCCAGATGGAACGACTCTTGAAATGAAAGACCCGAGCGCCGAAAAGGATCCGCTTTTCCGTTCCACTCAGATATTCATGTTCATAAATGAGGCCATGAAGACTTGGGAGAAGGAACGCCCGGATGTTCAACTGGTGCCGCTCGCCTACATACACATGGCGGAACCTCCCCGAGTCAAGCTCCATCCGAAACTCAGCATCCAATTCGCGCCGTATTCCGATAACTCGATGCACTTCCCACTGCTTGACCCGCGTCAGGGGGCGCATTGGCGTGAGCGTTTTGAAAAGTGGCTGCAGATGACCGATACCCTTGGTTTCTACGAATACTGGTTTTCCAAGCCGAGCCCTCAAGGTTTTTATGCGTCGGAAAATCTCAGGGCCCTCCTTAAGACTAAGAATTATAAAAACGCGTTTCTTTTTTCCCATATTGACAATGATGCTGACAACAGGCTCGAAGGAGGATCGACACGTGGCTGGGATCTCGGTGGAATGAACCCCTGGGTTATCGCCAGACTCTTCTGGAACCCGAACCAGGACGTTGATGCACTCTACCGCTACTACATCAAGAGGACTTTCCGTGAAGCCGCACCGAAAATGACCGAGTATTATGAGATGATCAAAGCGAGCTGGCTCGACCCGGAGGACAAAACTATGGATGCCTGCCACGTGGGGATGCGATACATCTATGAAAACATGATTGTCAAAAAGAAACTCGAAGCCAAGCTATTCGACATTCTCACTCGCGCCGAGGCTGCGGCTAAAAATCCCGACTCGAAGCGTATGATCAAGAGAATGCGCGAGGGCTATGCCTCATTTTCTGAAAGTCTGTCCCGTCTTGTGATTGCTGACATCCCGGAAATGGCGCATGACGGCGACAGCTTCGAGTCAGTCCAGTGGGGAAAGCCTGAAGGCCTGAACGAGTTCAAGGTCTTACCTCCGACACACATCGGTCCGGCAAAGGTGCCTTCACAGGAGACAAGCATCAAAGCCGCCCGCGATGACAAAAACCTTTACCTGCGTTTCACTGCTTCCGACAGCAAGATCGCCAGCATCAATACCGTGAAAGGCGATGGCAAGACCGAAATCTGGCCGAAAGGGGATCATATTGAGTTCTGGCTCAGTGGCGCGAATGGCACTTTCCTTTTCGCATTTGATGCCGAAGGCAACAAGTATGACGCAAAAAACCTTGACAGATCCTGGAATTCCGATTGGCGTCTCAAGGTGAAAAAGACCGATAGCGGCTATGAAGCCATAGCGGTAATCCCGCTGGCGAACCTGGGGCTCGTTCCGAAACAGGAAACAAAAACGCAGTGGTTCTGCGTACGTGAAATCAACCACAAAGATGAAATACCAGAGGAGGCCACCTTCAAGGGGAGCGTTCTCTACAGGACGTTTTACCCGACACTGATGCAGTAAAGTGGAACTGCGAGAGTTCGAAAATCCGTCGTCGCTGAGAAGCTATGCCGGACACAGTGCGTAAGTTCGAAAGTTTACGGGAAGATGAAGGTTCAAGTTCGAACATTGAGTTGGGAAATAAAGACCGAGTAATCAGTTTAAGTGCGGTGCCCGCAGTTTTATCATGATGAAACTGCCAAGAAAAGAACACGCTAAAGCCGTGAACACCAACGGCAGTTTCAGGAGAGCGTATGGGGAAATTAAGTTGGAGTTCAAGCTTTAGCTTGTGCCTTTCTCTTATATTATATTGTCTCATGAGCATAAAAGTGCAAACTAAAGTTTGTACTCCAACGGGGAGGGCTTCTTGTTGGAGTTCACGGCTTTAGCGTGTCTTGGTCTTTACAAATGTAGCACAGGCATCCTTCGGTAAACTCTGGACAGGTCTTGCCTGTGTCTTGTCTTGAAGTAACTCGGGCATTCCTGCCCGAGATGTTTTAGACGAGAAGTGGAATACTTGGGAACGCGCAATAAATTGCGCTACTACGAGCGGAGCATGTCAGATGAGATTATTTTGGAACTTGGAATTTATAAATGAGAATAAAGCATATGCCAAAAAATACCGATAATAAACTGAAAATCTTCCACATGGATTTCAATTATGTCTCTTTGAAAAGGGAGTATATCCGCGATTGGCTGCGAAGATTGAAGGACATGGGGTTCAATGCGATACTTTGGGAACTTGAGGACAAAGTACAATGGGAGACCTGCCCTGAATGCGTGTGGCCGGAGGCCATGTCAAAAAAAGAATTCAGGGATTTGCTTTCTTATTCAAGAGCGCTTGGGCTGGAACCTGTTCCGCTTCTCCAGACAATTGGCCATGCCGAGTATGTGCTCATGCAAAAGAAATACCGTCCTTTCCGCGAACTCGATGAACGACATGACTGCTACTGCACGTCAAACGCCAAAGTCACAAGGTTTCTAAAGTCGTGGGTTGAGGAATACCTTGATCTGTTCGGAGATATCAGGCATTTCCATCTCGGTGGCGATGAGGCGTATGCTTTCGGCAAGTGTCCTAAATGTGCCGCATATATCAAAGGACACAGCAGGAACAAATTGTTTGGAAATCATATAAGAGCTCTGGCGGAACCAATACTGAAGAACAATATACGTCCTGGAATTTGGAACGACATGATCATGAAGGAACCTGAAGCGCTGGGATTTGATACTGAAACCTATGTAATCTGGGATTGGAATTACTGGGACGGCGATAAGACTCCGGAAACAGTGAATCTCCATGCGCTTGGAAGTTTTTCTCAGGAGAATATTGGAAAATCCGGAATCTTGAAGGATTTCCCGGAACTTGTGGACGGGAAAGGAAAACTGCGTTCCTTCGCATCAGTTCAGGTTTTGAAAAAACATGGCTTTGATGTGATCTTGTGCAGCGCATCGCGTTCGTACGGAGATACTTTTTTCTGTCCGCTTCCAATGCATGCTGCGAATATCGCAGGAGCCGCCAAGACGGTGTCATCTGAAAATCTTCTCGGGCATTGCGTGACCAGCTGGGCAATCCGCCTAAATGATTAGATCGCGCAGGTGCCGTATATCGGACTTGCGACATATGCCAGTTCCAGGACGGGCAAATCAAGCGAAGCTCTTCTTGACGGGTACTGCCGTGAACTGTTCGGGACGGATCCGGATAAATTCATCAAAGCCATCAAGATCCTGGGTGTAAGTATGCCTTTCGCACAGGCGGTCACAACAGGCGTACAATGGAATGGCATGAAGGATTCGCTTCCGGCTCCGGAGAATTACTTGAAGAAACACCTTGCAGGACTCAGAAAGACTGATCCTTCAAAGCTTGATTCGTTTTCAGGAACAATCCGCAAAACCATTTCAGATATGCCGGAAGGCATAAAGCTCATGTCGGAATTTTTCATCGAAGCGAAAAAGGGATTTGATGTCATTGAAGCCTGGCTGACCGGCGCACGCTTCCTTCTTTCCACAGGTCTGATTGCACAAAAGATATTGAAGAAGGAAAAGATCCAGGAGATTGCGACGATCCTAAAGAATAGCAGGAATGAATACGAGACCTTCCTGCGGCGCCGCGAGGATCCGTTGAGTGCTGCGAAAAACGCAGCGCTTGCCTATGACACATTGATTGAGTATTTCAACAATTAAACAAGAGATACAGTATTATGGTTCAAGAAAACAAAGTCGTTCCCTTTGTCATCAGCGTTGTTTGGGGGAAATCAAACAACTATGTGCCTTACAGCAACGAACCGTTTGACTGGGATGGCTCATTGAATGTCATAGGCGGCGCAGTCATGAATCTGGATCACCTGCATTACAAGTTCTTCAAATGGGTTCAGGCGGTCGAAGTGCCTGAACGCATTTTTGACAAGAACTGGTATTCATTGCTGGGGCGGTCCCCCTTGACTTGGAAATCTTCCGTCAAGCCCGGTGACCCGGCAGGTCTGGAAGGGATCCGTTTCAGTCTGAATGGGAACGCCTCCACTCTGGTCACCATTGCCATGGCGCCAGTCAAAATCCAATTCACGCTAGGGGAATTGATGGAGCAAGAACACCTGCGCTACCATGCCGGCGGCAAGTATTCCGGGGTTCCGATTGATGTCTACCTTGGTCCGGATGCCAGGCCGCGCGTTTCGCGCAAAATGTTTCTAAACGAACTGAAAGTGTGCCAGGGGGCGGGCTGGGTGGTCATGCCGGATGACTTCAATGGTGTGACGCAGTGCAACATTCACTCCATGTATGGTGCGATGCTTTCCCCTAATAACACTGCGAGTGTAATCTTCCCGGTGGAAAACCATGAGAGCAGCAAACAAGGCGAATGCCTGGTCAAGTTGCAAGTTACGGCATTGCTTGAACCATACACTACAGATGCGTCCTGGTGGATGGAGTTGGAAATCCGAATAGGTCGGACGGCACAGACCATCCGCCATCTTTTCACGATGCGTGCACATTTGATGAAGCTTGAGGACATTTACTGCTCCGTGCCTTGGCAAATACTGGCACGCGAAGGCAATGAACTTTCCATTAGAAATGAGGACAGCCAGTGTCCTTTATTTATCCATCGTATCTACATCGGGGCTGAGCGTCCATCACATCGCGAGGCGCTGAAAGCATTGCCGCCGCTCCCCGTTCAGCCAACACTCTGGATAGGGTATGACACTAATTTACTGACTCCGCAGAACGGCGAGATGGAGCGGCATATCCAGATGTTGCATGAAGAGGAAATGGGCAACTATATCCTATTCCGCGAAAGGGGAGGCGAAGGTTCTGTCGAGGATTTGAAACGCTGGGCGGCGAAACTTGTGGAATACAACTTCCGTGCTTCAACCGATGGTGTTCCTGCCGAGTGCAGGCAGATATTGTCAACTCAGGCTGGTGACCTGTATCTTGGCAATCACGCCCATGAGATCAGCAATCTGACTTATGGTTGGGGGCAGGCTGACCCAATAGAAGATAGAATCAACCGTACCCTGCCGGAATGTCAGGATTTTTATTTGAAACGAATGGCACCATGCAAGATTGTCGGGCAGGCTGTGCCACTGCAGCATCTGGATTACGCCGCCGGAGTTGAGCTGGTAATCACAGAAATACCGGGCAGCAATGCGTCCTTATGTCTCGCAGGGGCACGAGGCGCGTCGCTAGCCTTTGAAAAAAAGTTCTGGGGTGTTCATGCAGCAAATCATGTTTCACGTTGTCCCATCGATGAAGATACTGAACGGCGCAATTTCATCCTGTTGAACCAAAGCTGGCTCTATGGCGCGCGTTTGATTTATGATGAAGAAGTCGCGCTGTATTACAATCACGACACCTCTTATTCATTCTCCGATGCGCTTCCCTTTGCACGCCGCCGTCAATATCAGGCGCTTTACCATTATGGGTCAGCCATTGAATTGGGCGAGCCGTTGGTGCGGGCCGGATTTCTGCATGGCAACTATGATTGCCTGATCGGCGGAGCGCAGGCTCTCCCCTATATTGAACCGACAAAATTCTGGGGCATGATCGGACCCGAGACAAAGGCGTGGGAATTCGACACTCCGGAACGCGGATGGGAACTGCTTGGCACTTTCATGCCAGGGGTATGGCTTTATCCGGTCAAGCAGGATCCGCGTGCGATCCGGCAGTTCTTCACCGGCACACCACATGGACAGGTTGATCTCGTCCCTATTACCGCTGACGCCAGAAAGCTTGGCGGTTATGAACTGCTGGTGCTGCCGGGCTGGAACACCATGACCGAGGAAATCCACCGGAACCTGTTGACTTATGTTGAAGAAGGCGGTCATCTGGTTCTCTGTGCCGCGCAATGCACGGAACACATCACCCGCGATTTCCTGATTGAAAAACGCGACTTTCGCTTTTTCAGGAACGGCGACCTGCGAGAACTTGCAGGCGTTCGTCTCGGTGTAGCGGAAGGGATCATCAACTCCATCTGTTTCCCGGATGAGAGAATTAGCGCCAGCCCTGGTCTGCCTGGATTGCAGACGGAACTCTACGATGCGGAAGCGCTAGCGACAGATCAATCCGGTCACCCAGTGCTGATCGAGAATAAAGTGGGTGCGGGTCGCGTATGGATGTTAACGGTCGGCGAATACTGGGGACATCCCGCATTGGATGGGTTCCGCCGTAAACTCGGTGAAATGCTGGTGTCAGCCCATCCGCAAAAGCTGTATCTTTCCGGCAATTCCAAGGATCTTGATTTTCATTGTTTTCAGACTGGAGACACGCAACGAGTGGTTTTATTGAACACCGATTGGACAAGTGCGGGCAACAGCAAATCTGTCCTGCTTCACACGCCCGCCGCTGAAATTCCGCTTAAGGTTCGTGAAGGGAGCTTGACCCAGGTGCTTTTACAGAATGACATTGCAGTGATCTTTGAGACATTACCGGTTATCGTGGATGAACTGCGTTGCGGGCAAAACGGTGCGACTTTCCGTGTTAGTGGTGCCGGTGTGGCGGATGTAAGGATATGCACGCCGCGCAAACTAAAAAGTATTCGCATAGACGGACAGGAGCATGCTCAGCGTGGGGATACGACAACCTTGGAGTTCGGTGTGACATGGATAACACGGAAGGTTGAAATCGTTTATGTCTGAAATCTCGGTAAAAAATATATAATTCAAAGGAGATTCTAAGATGCTGAGATTACTGTTAATGGCGTTGGTTGGCATAACACTAATGCCGGGAATTTTTGCGGCACGGCCTTTCGGCGACGGTTTCGCTACTGGAAAACTCGAAGACTATCTGGAGAAGGTTGATCCGAAACAGACAAAGATAGTGTTGAAGAATGTGGAGGGCATGAAGGGGAAAGCAACTCTTAGCATTACGGACAATACCAAAGTGCAACTGAAACCCGTCCCTGTCTCTCCCAACACCAAATACACTTTGGAATTCAGGGGCTGTTTCACCGGAGGAGAATCCATAGAGGAGAACCCGAGACTTGACGTCACCCTCATGCCGCGTGGCAGTCTTGCAATCATTCCCTCACACGGAATCGAGTTCCTCGATGCTGAGAAAAAAAAGATAGTGGTAAGGCACCCGCATCCAATTTATTCAGGGCTTCCTTTTCGCCACTGGCATGACTATACGGATGTTTTCTATACACCGGCGAATGCTGCCTTCCTTGTCCTCAACATCCAATCCGCAAATGGGATTACACTTTCAATAGACGACGTCAGGCTTGAAAAGACTCCTGACGAAGGTTCGATAACTGTAAATCCTGATTTCAAGTACGGTTACTATAACTATTCCGGCTGGTCGCACCTGGCTGCAGGCGCCAGGATGGTACTGACAAAAGAAGGCAAGCCTGCATTGAGTGTCCAATACGGGTCAATCACTAACAGTTTTCCAATCTCGGATCCCGGCACCTACCAGCCATCGGTGAAATGTACGCCAAACGGATATGCGGCAACTGTTGAGCTCAGCCTTTTTGACAAGGATGGCAAATTGACTGCCGCCAGTTTCCGAGTCGGGGATAAGATTCCTTTCATTCTTCCGCCAGGGACTGTTTGTGGAGGTTTTATGGTTCGCAGCGTGGTGCTTGAGGAGCTCCGGCTAATTCGCATCGGAGACGAAAGCAAGATTGAAGAATTTCGTAAAAAACAATAAAGGAAATTTACATCATGGGAAATAATATCGAGTTGCATTCTTTTGTAAAGGGAAGCGGCAGCAGAGTGCCGCTGCTACAGCGATGGACATATTGTAGCCACGGCACCCTGCTGCCGTGCTCTTTGATTGTATCTCAATATAAGAAACATATCCTGATAACAGCTATCTTTTCAATATTCGCAATTTCCTCTTTCGCGCAAGCACCCGCTCCAGCACCCCTGAAGGAGGAACCGAGATTCCTGAAAGTCCCAGAGCTTGCCACTGAATGGCAGAACTTTGAATCAAAGGCGTGGGAAAAGGCCGCAAGGCTTGGTGATTTCAAAGTTGCCACAGGAGAGAAGGCCGCACCTCTTGCTCAACAGCCGAGTGAAGTCAGGCTCGCCCACGACGGAAAAAATTTCTATGTGCGCTTAACCGCTACTGACGCTGAGGCCGCAAAGACGAAGACCGCTCCGCCGCCGATTGACGAGTTTGAGAAGAAATTTCCGCGCGGCGACCATGCGGAAATATGGATCAAAAACATGGGTTCGATAGTCTTTGCCTTCGACAGGAATGGAAATAAGTACGAGGCTTATAATTACGACCAGAAATTCTTTTCCGGATTTCATGTGAAAAGCCGAAGTACGGCAAGTGGGTGGGAGGCTGTGCTGCTGATTCCCATGAAAAGTTGTATTGATGTCAACAAGGCGCCTAAAGATGTCGGGATTTCTTTTGTAAGGCACCTCGACCACGGTGAAGGAAAACCTGAACGCAGCACTGTCACAGGACAGAAGGCAAACGCAATGCCCGCAATAAAAATTGAATGGTAAAAGTCTTGCGGGCGGGGCCCGCAAGACAAAATTGAGAGAAGTAGATTGCGACCTCCGGGCGCAAAAGGCAAATTCATTTTTTGCGTTACGGAGAACGCAAACTACTAATGAAAACATCAACACATAAATTTTGCAATAACTTTTCGCAGGGAGCTAAAATGAAAAAAATCACATTATTATTGTTCGCTTCAATGCTTGCACCGCTCGCACTTCTTGCCGCAGATCCCTTCAATGATGCTTTTGCGGACAAGCGCATGGAAGTCTATCTTGAGAACGCCGGTAAACTTTACGAGGATGCCTCTTTCAAGGAAGTGCCGGGCATGACGGGTAAAAAATGCATAGCCTTCACTTACGACAGTGAGGTGGATGCGGAATTCAACACTGTGCCTGTTAGCGATTCCAGAGCATATATCCTGAGTTTCCGAGGACAGTGGGAAAACTCCGAAACAATGGACAACAATCCGACTTTCGAGGCGGCTGTTGATGAGACATGGCGTTACGCACTCTCATATATGCCCACGATGAACCTGGTCTTTTTCGATGCCGAGGAGAAGCCGCTCAAAGATGATATTTTCATGACTATGCCCTACGGCAAGTGGCGCGAGTACAGACACATTTTTTTTCCGCCGCAAGGTGCTGCTTTTATGAAGTTGAAAATCAAGCCCGGAAAAAACACCGGTGTGTTCTATATGGACAACATAAAATTTGCGCCAATAAAAAACTCTCCGGATGAAATTGTCCTAAGTTTCGGAGACGCCACTCCGGATTCGTCAGGATTCATCTACGGGTTCAAAGTTCCTGCTTTATTGCAGAAGAGCAGTAGCGGCAAACTCATGACCGACCCGGGCTATGGTGGCGCATCATCACCTGTCAGCATTGGCGACCCCGGCAAATACCGTCTCACCTTCAAGGGAGAGGTCATGCGCAAGAAGGGTATGGTGAATCTGATAGTGCAGTTTATAGATTCTTCCGGGAAGAAGTTGGCGGAGATATCCTCTAACAAACTGGATTCCGAACCTATGGAATTTACGCTTCCGGATGAGTGCGCTAGGATAAAACTAGTGATTTACAACCACCTGCTTGATGAAGTCAAAATCACCAGGCTCAACCCCGAATGAGCATGTTGAAGGACATCAGTTTCGACAAGCTTGTTAAGCTGATGAGGAAAAGGAAAATGGATGTGACTTATGTAGAAGACGACATGATGGCCCACTGCAGCCCTATGAAGTATGAGACAGTTATCGCGATCGAGTCGTTCATTCATTCCATTGTCAAAGATTATTGAAGCACTGTCAAATCCCTATGTTTTTCCTCTCATCGAAATATTTCTTTACTTTCTTCTGGACTGCAAGGGTCCGTTCCGCGAGTTCCTTCATCGTGATGTCTTGGAAACCGAATACTTGAGGCTTGACTGTATCGTTGAGGGCAGAGGCGAGCTTGCCGCCGAATTTCTTCTTCCCGGACGCCGCGCCGACAATTGAGCCGGTGGTGGCACCGTTGCAGTCAGTGTCTAGGGCACCCATCACCGAAATGCAGATCGACTTGTCCGGGTTCATTTTTCCATAGAACAGGGACATTACGACGATGAGGGCGTTGTTGACGGTGTGTACCGAGCTCATTGCCGAGTATTTCTCCTCGAGTTTCTCCATGAAGGCCTCGAAATCCTTGCACTGCTTGATCCATTTCAGGGCTTCATTAACGCCTTCGGCGAGCTTGCAGTTCCTTGGGATTTCGGAGAGGCCGATCTTGACAATCTTATGCGGATCTGATTCGACAAATGACGCGGCAATCATGGCGGCGGCGAACATTTCGCCGTAGATTCCGTTAGCGGTATGCGTCCAGCAGGCGTCGCGCCATGCGAATTCCGCAGCGAGTTCCGGATTTCCGGCGCAGGCGTATGCCCAGCCGTCGGCCCTGATCTGCGCGCCGATCCATTCACGGTATGGATTGTTGAATCTCCTGGTGAATTCCGGTGTCGTGTATGTGTTGCCCTTTTCCCAGGATCCCCATCTGGGTGTCTTAATGTTGAAGTTCAGTATCGCCTGGGTCTCTGCTGTACATATGGCGTAGTAGGGCAGGGAGCTGTTCCATGTTTTTGCAACGTCATCCCACTGGAAATCCGGACCTTTCTCCTCCAGTACCTTCAGGCCGATGATTGAATAATGAATATCGTCGTCGGGTTCCATGTATGCGATGTTTTCGCGCCAGGACTTTCCGCAGGATAGTTTTATCTTGTCGGTGCTTTCCTTCCCGCTGAAATAATAGTCCAGGGGCCAGTGTCCGCGGTTCTTGAGGTAAAGCCTTATCGCCTTTCTACCGTTGAGACCTAGTTCTTTCCTTCCGCCCATTCCGAGCCCTTCAACCGGTTTGCCTAGCGCGCAACCGGCGGCACGACCTGTCCAGGCGCCGTGGAGACGGTCAAGCAGTTCGCCATCGCTGTAATTCATCTTAAGCTGTCTCGGACCGTCAGGACGCTCTTTCTTTATTCCTTCAAGATCGTTCGGTTGGACATATTTGAAATTCGGATCTTTGGGAAGGTTCTTGAGCTTTTCGGTAAGCTCGTTGATTTTCACTTCATTGTTGGCGTCATAGATGTCATTCAAGGAATTAATCTCCTCCTTGAGTTCTTGTGGAACTATGAATCCCTCGTATTCTGTCTGTTCTATTTCACTTTTTAAAAGCTTGACTCCGGTATCCCAGCCTGTGATGATCATAAAGACACTCCTTTCTTTTGCCTTAAGTTATGGTATATTATGTATATAACAACGCTAATAATACCATAAACTATGCATAAAAGACCATTATACAAGTTTGATTACGCAGGGATAGACTTTCCTGAAGATTTCCCATTCACTGTTTCCCCAATGTTCGAACAGCGAGACAGGGAAATCACTGCACTGCACTCGCATAATGCCATCGAGTTCGGGATTTGCCTTGATGGGAGCGGTATATTCGTGGTTGAAGACAAGGTTTTGCCGTTTCATGCAGGTGACGCATCGGTTATCACAAACAGGGAGATGCATCTTGCGCAGAGCACAAAGGGTACCAGCAGTCATTGGTACTGGATTTATGTGAACATTGAAAAAATTCTTTATCCTGCATTTCACAACTCGGAAATAGTCGGAACAGACTATCTATCCGGCTCCGGTTTCAGCAATATTATTCCCGTTTCAAAGTGCCCGGAGATCTGTTCATTGATCAGGCAGATTGCTGGAATCCATTATGGAAAGTTTCCGTATAAGAAGGAAAGGATCATATCTGTCCTTTGTCTTTTGATGGCTGAATTGAGAGCCGTCTTTGGAAACGCGTCAGCGATTTCAAAAACGGCAGCCCGTTCATGTTTCGAGCCCGACACTTTGCAGCGGATACAGAAGGCTGTCGGCTATATCACAAACCATTACACGGAAAAAATCAAAGTCACTGAACTTGCAAGATTGAGCGGACTCAGCCTCACCCACTTCAGAAGACTTTTCGAGAATGCGCTTGGGAAATCGCCGGTACAGTACTTGACGCAGGTTCGTGTCGCAATGGCATCCGCAGAACTGAAACAAAGTAGAAAACCGATCGGCATGATAGCTTGTGAATGCGGATTCAAGACACTTTCGAGCTTCAACAGGCATTTCAGGAAGCAGACTGGCGTGTCTCCTAGCAGCTGGAGGAAAGGCCGACAGTGGTAGACGAATATAAAAATCTAAATCCATGTCAGCCTTGAAATAACAATCGTTTTGACCTATAATTAACCCAAGAACTAATACGATCCTTGCAACTTCGCTATTATTGTAAGCTTAATACCGTATCTTGTGTTAAAGAAAACATCTCAAACAGGAAGGGCCGTCATAATGAATGAGAACACGAAAGATTCCTGCACGAACTATATCCAGAGAACAAAAAGAAGGGCGTACCCTGCCATTGTTTCGCTTTTTGTTCCCTGCCTCGACAATCCATATTTTGGGGTGTTGACTGAAAAGCTCACAACACGCTTCAATAAAGCAGACATCCATGTCTCTATATCAGGGATGATCAACAGGAACATCGATCTTGTGAAGATGTTTTCCCCGTCAGTTACCATCATGGTTTCCCAGATGGACGCGGATTTCATCAACAAGGTGGCTATTGAAGACAATATCATCGGGATAAACTGCCCTTTTCCAGAAGGAATGGTGTTTCCGAACATAGAAATAGACTTCCATGCTCCTTACAAGAAGCTGGCTGAACGCGCGCTCTCCATGGGGAGAAGCAAGTTTGCCTTCCTGACCCACAGGGAATATGAGTCCCAAGGCGCGAAGTTCTCACATGTCAGGGAAGTTCTGGAGAAAAACGGATTACAGCCCGTAGAGCCCGGCGGATGCAAATCGTTTCCTGATATAAAATCATTCCTTTCATTCGCATGCTCAAAGAAAAAGCCGGTGGATGTTGTCTTCTGCGAAGATGACCCAACTGCCGTCAATCTTCTTGCGGAACTCTCCTTCACCGGCATAAAGGTTCAAGAAGACCTGATTGTCGTAGGCTGCGATAACTCCATCCCTGTATCCAGGCTATGGACGGTGGAGATAGACCTTGACGAAATAGTTGAGATGACTTTTAAATTATACACCCAGCTGATGGCTCACCAGATCGTCACCGACAAAACAGTTATCAAGACTAAGCCTGTAATAAGAAACGCATGAAACCTGAGTGTCTGCTTTCGAAGCACACGGGAGCGACTTCAAAAGAATGAATAAAAAAGGTTTATCAAGCATAAACGTCGGGCTGAGTTTCGCCTTTTCAATCGTTGTGATAATCACATCGGCCTGCATAAGCGGTGTCCTCTTTTTCAACATGCATTCAGTCATGTACGACGACCTTAATAAACGGATGCAGGACATGGTGGCCGCGGGCCGCAGCTGCGCACTCGGATTGGAATTAATTCCGGAAATGTAATAGTCGGAAACTTCGGATATGGGGAGCGTTTCAATTACACTGTTTTCGGTGACAATGTAAATCTTGCAAGCCGTCTTGAGGGCATCAACAAGCTGTATGGCACAAATAATTATTGACCGTTGCAGGAATTTGCTTGAACACCCTCCCTCTGACGATTGGAAGGGCGTTACTGTACTAATGGAAAAATAAATTTCCTGAAAGAAAGCACTCCGTTTCTCGCTGCTTTGCTAGGGGATAATGTCCGCTTCGCGCTGGAGCAATCACTTCGCGTGAACAGTCTAGGTTAATACTTCCTTGTATTACGCGAACCGCATTTGGGACAGATTGCGGTCTTCTTTCCTCCAATGATTTTTTCCAGGACACCTCTAGTAGGAACCGGGATGTCAGGATGGGCGAAATTAATGCCGCAGTTCCTGCATGCATCGCAGTAGTACATCTTGCTTCCGCACGAGGCGCATTTTTCCTTTTCGATTTCTTTAGTCCCGATTTTTATAGGGAAACAGCACCTTTCGCAGATCATGTGGAGCCAGTATTCAGGTTGGTTCGACTCGGAGCTGCGCTCAGATATGAAACTATTTATCATCCAGGCAATGGCGAAAATGAAGACTGTTATGGCTGTGCAGTATGCCGCGGCTCTTCCCCGCCGGGTTCCGAGAATGCCAAAACTGAATCTTCCCGGAGGAATAGGAACAGGCGCCTGAAGGCCCGACGCTGGCGAGGGCGCTAATCCATCAAGCTTCTTTTTAAGTTCTTTTTCAATGCTTTCCACTTCCGGATCTTCGCCTCTGGGCAAATCGCACAATTCTTTTATATGCAGAAGCAGATGTTCAATCTCAGGCAGTGTTGGCCTGCGCGCAGGATCCTTTTCCAACATCTTACGTACCAGCTCAGAAAAATAACTGGATATTTTACTGTCGAAGCTTTTTAATGTTGGAGGTATGAGGTTGATTTGCCTGAACATTGAAACTGCAGGCTTTTCAGACTGGAACGGATTGTCGCCTGTAACTGCCTGGTACAGGGTGATGGCCATACTGTATATGTCGCTCCTTGAATCCACATAACCTGTCTCATCAAGATATTCTGGAGGAAGATATGCCGCGGTGCTCCACAGTTCCATCCTTATTGGGACTGTGGCTGTCTCCCTTGATGACATAACGCCGAAATCTCCGAGCTTGTAGTCATTGCCGGCGAGCATTATGTTCTCCGGTTTGATGTCGAAATGTATGATGCCCTTCTCGGAAAGCGCCTTAAGCCCCTTCACAAGATCGATTGCGAGTTTGACGGCTTCTTGTTCGGAGAGCCTGCGTCTTTTCAGTATCGCGGCAAGATCTCCGCCTTCGGCGTATTCGAGGACGACATAGAATTTCCCGGCGAACTGGCCGTAGTCAAATATTTTAAGGACGTGAGGTGATGAAAGCTCCTTGATCTTGGAGGCTGTTTCAATGAATGTTTTTGAGAAATCCTCTATTTCCGGAGTGGTTATAAGCTTTATTGCAACACAGGCTCCGATGTCTTTGTCCTTAGCCATGAATACTACTGAATGCGCACCATATCCCAGCAGCCGCGCGATTGCGTATCTGCCCGCTATCTCAACGCGGTTGCGCACAAGATCGAGGTCAGACTTGTGGACGGATGCGTACTTCAGGAAGGTTTTCAGTTTTGCAATGAGGTGTTGTTCCTTGACAGGCTTTATAAGATAGTCATTGGCGCCGGCATTCATTCCGTTCATTATGTTCTCCTCGGAATCCTCCACGGAAACCATTATGATTGGCACGTTGACTCCGTCGTGGATCTTTCTTATCGCCATGCAGGCGTCGAAGCCATTCATCTCAGGCATGTCAACATCGAGTATGACAAGCTCGGCAGGGTTCTCCTTGAAGGCGGCAACGGCAAGTTTTCCGTTTTCGCATACGGAAACTTCATGCCCGAGAAGCTTAAGCATCTGCTCATATGATTTCTGAGCTATCAGGCTGTCATCTGCAACTATAATCCTAGCCATTTTCACCTCATTGTGAAGAGTAAGTTCTCTGTTTTAGATGTCCCCAATATTTCATCGGAACAGTCATTTTCTGATCAAGGATAGGGCTTCCAGTATATTTCGCCGCTGAGATATGAATTTCTGGCATCCGGTGTGTTGAGGACATGTCCATCGATGAAGAGCGCGTTTGTCGCATTCTTACCGCCGCCGTGCCGTTTAGCCCAGTTCAAATATGAAGTGGTGTTTCCGGCACTATAGCTGTTTCCGGCTCCATCTTTTGTGCCGTAGAACGGGGGTGGCGATGAACCGGGATTGAAACGCTCGCAGGAACCATCAAATATCAGGGGTTCCTGCGAAGGTTTCACTATCTTTGTAATTCTAACCATCTGCGTTTTCCAGCTGGTCGCATTTGATATCCAGCCGATATCCGTTCGCATCCCGTACCTCACCTGTCTTTCCGCGTCGACCCCGCCGCTTGCATAGAACGAATATCCGGTTGGGCAGTTGAGCTGTGGCTTCATGTGGGTGTACCAGCCATAGTATGGAGACGGATTGTTGATGTAGCTTGAAGTGTCGCGGGTGGTGTTCCCGAAATACTGCCCGAGGAAAACAGTTGAACACCATAACGGGGTCCAGAATGTCGGATAATTGAATTTCAGCTTTTCAGCATTATCCCCCCAAACCCCAATCGGAGTTATGTATTCGGAAAAGTCGTTCACGTAATTGATATGCGCATACCCTATCTGTTTTAAATTGTTGATACAGGATATGGTTCTTGCGCTTTCCTTGGCATTCTGTATCGCAGGCAGAAGTAATCCGGCAAGAATGGAGATGATTGCAATTACCAGCATAAGTTCGATTAATGTGAAACACCTTATACGCGATGGAAAGTTGTTCATTTTTTCAATCCGTTGTTTTTCATATTCAGAGCGTTTAATGGATAATAGTGTATATCACAGTTCCATCGTTAACTTATTCCACTGTTTAAACAAATTCAATGATTTCGAATCTTTTAGAGATCCAATGAAATGCAAAGACGCAAGGCATTTCCATCAGGTGTGCAAACAATCTTGCATTCAGGCGATAATGAACTATCATATGCGCCAAACAATGCACTGTGGAACCTCTGGAAATTGGCATATGCCGTTTAGAAGGATTGGTTGAAGGCTTATGGATGCAGATTGTGAATCCCGCCATACAATGACACAGGTTTATGTACCTCAGAAGTTGACTGAGACGCAGCGGGCCAGAGGGCAATTCCTTTACAAGCTTTTTTCGACGTGCAATGGAGTGTCCTTCGCCTGCATATCCGACAGCATCGTCATCCTGTATGCGCTGAAGATCGGCATTGCGCCATGGGTGGTGGCCTCAACTTCGTCGTTCATCTTCCTCACCTTGCCGTTCATGATGCTCGGGAAGCGTCTGGCTGGGAGGAATGGCGCTGCGCGGACCGTATTCCATGCCTGGGTTTCCAGGAATTGCTTCGCACTCGGACTGCTCCCGGTGCCATGGCTGGCGCAGAACGTGTCAATCAATGCGGCTACTGTTGTGGCGGTGCTCTCCATATTCGGATTCTGGGCCTCGCGTAGCGTTGGCATGGTGGTACTGTATCCGATCATTGGGGAGATCACCAGTAAAGAGGATCGCGGCCGTTTCAACTCCCAGACCTTTACCTGTTTCAGCATTGGCTTCCTAATCACCACGGTTTTTGTGATTTGGCTTTTCTTTGCAACCGGCGCACCATTCTGGGTTTTTCAGTCCATGATATGTGCCGGATTCATCGTTGGAATCGCCGGTGGCGCCACCGCAGGACGAATCCCAGAGACCAGCGTCCATATGCGCAGTGCATCATACCCGTTACGGATGCACGTGACGATGATCGCGAAATCTCCAGTTATCCGTCATATAACATTCGCCTGGATTGCCTGCTCAAGCGCAGGAGCCCTGATAGGGCCATTCTCCATGCTCGCATTGAAAAGGGGGTATCACATCCCTGACTCGCAGGCCATCATCTACGCGGTCACCTTGACTTTCGGCTCTCTGCTCGGGTCGCTGGCGGTGGGACGCTCATCCGGAAGAACTGAGCCCAAAAACCTGATAGTGATATTCTTCTGCGGATTCTTCATCCCCGTCATCCTCTGGATCGCCGCCCCTGCGATTATCAGCCCAGTGTACTGCCTCCTGATCTTTGCCGTCATCGGCATCTGCGGAACCGGCGCGGAGCTCGCACTGACGCATTACTTCCTCAATGCGGCGCCAGAGAACCATCGTCTCGGCTTGTCGATGGTGGTCCTCTCTACTGTGGGACTCATGGCGGGGCTCTCCTGCTCGGTGCTTGGGGCTGGAATCCTCAAGGCTCTATCCGGAACGGCGGATCCGCTCCTCCTCTATAAGCACTACTTCATAGCCATCATAGTCCTGCTGTCAGTTGGTTTCCTGTCTATCGTCAAACTAGGGAAGCTCAATATCACCCATGCCGGAAAATACATCGGTATATTTCTGACTACGTTGACCTTCGGATTCTTCTGGCCCAGGCGGCCGGACGACGTATCGACCGACGACGACTGAGACGAGCATAGCGGGTATCTCTTCCAGATCCGCCTGCATTATTCACTCCGGGCTGTCTTGAATTTCAGGTGCGGCGGAATATACTTTGTTTGTGATTGTACAGCCACATATCCCGCGCGAACCACATATAGTGCAATCACGGAAAGGAGATTTATGCGGAAAATAATATTGGCGCTGACAGTAGCGTGTGCCATGTTTGCGACCTATGCTCAAGAGGCTGCCGAACCAGGAGAGCTGACAAGTGTGAAGGCAGCTTACAAGGAGAAAGTCAAAACCGCAACTGAAACAATTGTTAAAAACCACCTGCAGAATTTAGATGAACTCAACAAGAAGCTTCTGGCAAAGGGCGACATTGCCGGTGCAACGGCCGTACAGAAAGAGATTTCTTCGTTGTCTGCAAACAGTGGTGCGGGCGCGGTTGCAGTTGGAGCCTCCGCCCCACCTGCAGATGAAGATAAGTCGGCAACCTTGGTCAAAATATGGAACACACACAATGGCCCCTGGAAAAACAAAGGCGCCGACAAGGTCAAGGTTGAAATCTTCCAGGGAAACAATCTAGTGTTCGAATCGGATGAACTGGACATAGAATGGAAGGAGGACGTTTGCCCTTTCCTAAATGTGAATTTTCCGGAGAACCTGAAGTTTGACAGGGTGAGAGTTAATATAACAAAGGTCCATAACCATGGCGGCGGCCTTGCAGACGTGCAGGTAATAGTAAAAGGCAGGAATATCGGAAAAGACTGCGCTACAACTGCAAGCAGTGAATATAAAACATACAAGAATACAGGATGCCCCTCTCGAAATGCAGTTGACGGCATAACCAGCGACGCTGGCGATGGTGAGGGATATTGGCTGCTTGGAAGCACCGAGAAGAGTGGCTGGATCGATCTCAATGTCAAAAACGAATAGACGATATCCATTTAGAGGTTCCCTTGAGCGTTAGGTGTTTTTATGAGTTTACAGTTCGGTGAAAATCCATTTTCTCAAAAAAAGCAACATGACAAAAAAAACGCTGACAGTTTTAATGGTGATGTGCCTTTCATCTTTTATATACGCCCAGCCAGCCGACAAGATAAATTCAGTATATTGGAAGAAGGTGGTTATTCCCGCGGAAGTGAAGGGAAACACCTCGGTAACCTTGGATTTTTTCCTCCCAGCCGAATGCAGTGGCTACCAGCTATTCAACAGGAGTGGAGATATAATCAAGACATGCCTCCTCCAGGAAGAAGGTGGATATGTCAAGGTGTTTTTCAATATCAACGGGGCCGACGAGCTCTCCCTGGCTTTCCTGAAGGAGCGGCCAGGACATGGCGGGCGGCTTTTAAATGCCTCCGGTCTTCTCCATACAATAAGAAAATCCAAAGAACCTCTGGGCAGCGTTGATTCCATGCATATGTTCATGAAGCACTGGGATAATTCTACTTTCCTGGGAGCTCTGTTCGAGGAGAGGATTTTCTGCGGGTATAATCCTCTCGGGCCGGACAAGGATACCCTTCATTCTTATGACGGCTACCTCCGGATTGATAAGGCAGGCAGCTACAGGTTTTATTCGGCTTCGACGGATGCATCGTTTATCCTGATTGATGGGCAGCCAGTAGTTTCATGGCCCGGCAGGCATGATCCCCGGAAAGGCGCCAATAATGAAATCACCGGGGATGTTGTTCTCAATGAGGGTGTCCACAGGTTAAGATATCTCCATGCGAACAGTGGAGACTGGCTTTGTGCCGTAGCTGGAATCCTGCCCCCTGGCGAGAAAAAGAATGGAGTGATTCCCAAAACTGCCTTCACCGAGGTTTACAAGGCATCCGCCGGGCCCATGGAAGACCTTGACGGGAAGCCCGTGCCGGAATTCTCTTGGAATAACCGGCAGATGATATATTTCGATACCGATTGCATGCATGAGGTCGAATTCAACGCAGCTGTCCCGGTCGGCTTGAACGCCCAGAAGATAAGATGGGATTTTGGAGACGGCACATCCGGGGAAGGAGCTAAGGTTTCACATATTTATTTCAAAAGGTGGACATACCATGTCACAATGACACTCGACCTTGCCGGAGGCCATCAGATGAAGGAGAAACAGGATGTCCAGGTGAATTTCAGGTTCGGGCAAAATCAGAACGACGACAATCTCACATATGATATCATCAGGAAGGCGGTTCAGCAGGAATCCACTATCGGAATACAACCCGAGGGATACGACGCAATCATGACAGCGATGCTCTTTTACAAGCAGAAGAAGGAGGGCGAAGCATTCTATCAGAAGTCGGCGCTTATGAAGAATTCAGAGGCGAGGGCGCATCTGTTTGAGTTTCTCGACAAGCTGGTGGTGGCGCAGATGATTGATTCCGAGAACTACGTGCGGGGTATAGATGCCTGGGAGGCTTTCATCCAGAAGTCACAGGAGCCTTTAAAGTCGAGGGCGCTCTTGAAAAAAGCTGAACTCCTTATCGGACCACTCCGTGAAACGCAGAATGGACTTGATATATTGAGCAAGATAGAAGATGCGTCCTTATCGGATGTTGAAAAAAAATCATATATTATTGCACAGTCCGATGCGGCCCTCTCTAAGGAAGGCTTCAACTCTGCGTATTATATATTGAATTCAATAGTGGCTGCAAGCTCAAATCCGAAGGATGCCAAGGAGAGGTTGGAGCGAGAGAATTCCGTCAATGCGAAATTATTCCTGGTTGAACATTACATAAAGTCAGACAAGGATGCGGAGGCGTTGGAGGTCATAGCGGCGCTTGAATGGGAGAAACCAACGGTCAGGTTTTATGCCCCGCTTCTCCTTCTTAAAGGCAGGGCTTATTCAAAACTTGGAAGAACTATTATGGCTGGAGCATTGCTCGAAAACGGGCTTCTCCTTGACAGGGATGACGACACCGACGCAAAGCTGAGGATGGCGTTGGCTGGGGTTTATGTTGCGAGGAAAGAATATCTTAAGGCGAAGCAGCAGCTCGCAATCATAAAGAAGCAGAATCCGAACTCGCTCGAGGAGTTGGAGGCTTCCAAGCTCCTGGATGTGATAAACAAGAAATCAGGGAACCACTGAAAATCGGCGTATGGATCGCGGCAGGGAAACGCTCCATGTGCGGATTTTCAGGACCTCCCGTTATGCGAAGGTGTGATATGAAGGTGATTCTCTTTATTGCAGGTTTACTTTTTGGCTCAGCAATATTGTTTGCGGCCGATGAAGATGATTTCTTGAAGCCGGTTGGAAAACCTCCCAAGGGGAAGGCTGATCGCCAGCAGGCCGGAGAGGCCTTGCCACCCCTGCCTCTTCCGGCGACTCCTCTCAGACGTTCAGAGAAGAAAAGACCGCCGAGCCCTGCGACACTGGTGGGGAAAGTTGTGTGGGGCGGCTATATCGACCACAAATGGGACGACGGTCAGGTTACAAGGGTGTTTGACTGGAACATGGTTCCAGCGGACTGCCAGCGTATCCTTGGAATGTCCAGAGACCATCTCGGCATGGAATACAAGGTTGAGACGATCAACCTGTCTAGCTTTGATTCGAGTCCGGCGCAGATACCGGTGCTTTTCTTTTCCGGCGGACGTTCGCTGAACTTCTCCGACGAGGAGAGGGAGAAGCTGAGGAGATACATGCTTTCAGGTGGAATGCTGTGGTTCGATTCAGTCGTAGGATCCCCCTTCTTCTACAAGTCGGCTTTGAAGGAGCTGATGCTTATCATTCCGGAATCTCCGGCCAGGCGTCTCCCCATGGACCAGCCGGTTTTTCATATGCTCAAGGATACGGTCAAGGTGAACATAAAGACCAAAAACGATGTTATGCCCATCCTGGAGGGAGTATATATCGGTTCCAGGCTTGCAGCGGTGGTTTCCCCGTATGGAATGGGGATCGGCTGGGACAGGGCGAATCCGGAACTTATAGCTAAGGCTGACTATTATGATGCCGGCTCCGCAGACATAATGGGGCTCAACCTCATTGCCTATTCAGTAGGATGGTTCCAGGTAGGTAAATCCCATTCGAGGATCGACATCTACGGACAGAACGACCTTGTGGACGATTCCGATCCAGTTGTGTTTCCGCAGATCAGGACGGATGGTGTATGGAACACGGAACCTGGAGCCGGAAGCAGGCTCATGCGGTTTGTGGGACGCAATACAAATGTCAAAGCTAACTACATCAGCAAAGCCGTAGTCCTGGGGAAGGACTCTGTAGATGCATATCCCTTCCTTTTCCTTTCCGGCATCACTGATTTCAAGTTTTCCGATCCTGAAAAGCACGCTCTCAAGGAATATCTCTCGCATGGTGGATATCTGATGGCCAGCAACTCACTCGGCCTCACAGAGTTCGATAAAGCGTTCAGGATTCAGGTCGCCGCAATGTATCCAGATGCGAAATTTGAAAGGATCCCTTTGGACAGCCCTTTGTTTCAGAAAGGCCCATACAAGATCGACACAGTGGAGTATTCGCCGGAGACAAAGGCGAAATTTCCGGGGTTGAAGGCAGCTTATCTCGAGGGCTTGAAGATTAACGGCGAATACAGGATAATATATAGCCCTGTGGATATTGCCGCGGGCTGGCAGGGCGACAAACATCCGCTTAGCTGCATGTACATGCCCGATGATGCACTGAAGCTGGGCGCAAACCTGGTCTCTTTTTTCATGACGCATTGATCTGAGGATAGGCACGGAGGCACAAATTCGAAGTTCCCGGCCTAAGGGAGACGGGAAATCCTTTCACGCTCAGGAACATCCACCATGAGGATGCGGGGTTGGATTCGCGGATTTGTTCGCCTATAGGAGTCTCAGAAGATCGTCTCTGGATATTTCGCAGTCTTTGATGATTTGGGACATAAGGCCTTTTCCGATGGTTTCACCGCTATGGACAGGGACAACTGTGCATCTCCCGTCATGGTGCCTGAGGAAATGATGGCTGCCTTTTATCCTGATTTCTTCGAATCCAGCTTTCTTTAGTGCCTTATCAAGGCTTTGCCGGTGAGGGAAGGAAGTTTGCTCATACGGAAACTGCCAGGCGTTGGACTCCTATGAACTCGTTTTCAGATGAGTCTTCTTCAACTTCAAGACAAAGTTGTATTGCTTCCTTTGTCCTTTCCATCAGTTTGTCCAGGGATTTTGCTTGTGTATGACATCCTCTCAGGGATGGAACTGTGGCTACAAAAAAGCCATCTTCATCTTTTTCGATTATCACATTGAATGATTTAGTCATTATATTTTCTCCATTTTTTTTAGTATACACGTAATTCTTCTTCCTATCAAGAAATATCATATGGGCTTTCGCCTTCCTTCTTTTCTTCTGGTTCTGGAAGATGGGTGATTCGGGGCCATTCCAATGCCGGGTTTTACTGGGGTAGATGAATGGAAATTGTTCGGCTTCATTACAATCCCTTGGCTCCGGTCTGTTTCTTGTCGAGTTCATCGCAGACAGCAATGTCCTTGATGCAGAGGTAGTCTTCATGGCCAGGCCAGCGGTATGCAACGTATTTGGGTTTTCCAGACTTCTCCCAGAGCTTCTTCCGACGATCGAAAGTCCATTTTTCTCCGGGCTTTTTGTATCCATCTAGAATGGTCTTTATGTCGTCATCAGAAATGTATTTATCCCCGTCCTGTTTCTGAATGATCTCCCAAATCGAATTGCCATCTAGGAGCACAACCTCAATCTGAAAGTTGTTCTTGAAATATTTGAATGTATTGGCCCCGGATTGGCGTTGAATATCTGAGGGTTTGCCAACACCGTATCGAGTAACTAGCTCCTGTTCGTTTTCTCCGACGCGAGCAGAAACAGAATTGAATGACACCGTGGCTGAGAGGATTGCAACAATGACGTATTTTATTATTTTCATTCTTTTCCTTTCACTGAACGCTCAAAAATCAGGTGCGGCGGAACGCTGTCACTCTGAATTTGTTTTGTTATTTTTTGTCTTTTCATTTTCTCTTTGTTTTATAAGACTATCATTCATGTTTGAAATTTCCCACTGAAAATATTTTGTCTGTCTCTTTCGCATCTTTGGACCGCTTCCAGTTAAAGGATTACCAAATGGAAGGAAGCACATATGCTCTAAATTTTTCAGTTTTAGTTCAATGTTGTTTGGTGGAGAAACAAGGGAAATACAAAGAATATCGCCTTCGATAAAATTTCTTTTAAAAGCATATTCACAAACCATTTTGTTTAATCCTGAAGAAACAATTGTAGATTTACTGACATACTCCTTATCCATTGTTTTTACTGTCACTCTAATTTCTTTTGTCATTTCCTCATCCCCAAACCAAATAATTTTAACTTCATCTGGCTTATAGTGTTCAGAGGGGGGCTGTAAATACCAAATAGGAATTACTGGAAGCAACAAGGGACCAAAAAGCCATACTCTCTCTTCAATCGTTATAGGGTAAATGGTGTAATCTAGTTCATCGTTGAATTTACTTTTGTATAGATAAGGTCGAATTTGTCCAAAGCTGGCTTCTGGGTATGTGTCAACAGTCCAATCTTCCTGAAAAACATATTCTTTTATGACCGCTTCCTGTGGCGCAAGGAATTTAGCCGATCCAATAGATGAACAACCAAAACAAGGTAGAATACTCAAATAAAGTAAAATGTAAAAGAATTTATTCATATTCTTAGCTAACAGTTTATTGGTATCAAGTCAGAGGTTGAATCATCAAGTCGAGGCCGGATGCCTGGAGTGACGTGTCAATCATTTGTGATAGGAGAAAAGTAGTATCAAGGTGTTGGAAATCAAGGAGCTGTCCCGGAAAAATACCAGATTGCTTTGGCTGTTCGTGCTGCGCCAGTTTTGCCGGAGGCGGGCTCGCCACCAACTTGAAGGCTCCAAGAGCAAGCAAGGGTTCTGGCATTCCATGCAGGGACTCATGCTGGCTTGCAGTATTTGGATTTGATGGTTTGACTTGATGAATGGCTGCGATATGCTTAAGGGAACCTCTAAAGTCATGAAAATATCAAGTCGAAATCGTGTGTCCTGATATCCTGGGTGGTCTTCGGAGGTGAATGATGATCCGTTGCTCGGTCATGGAGAGAAGGCGCAATGATCTATGCGCATGTCATGAACAGGCCGGGGTTTTCCGTGAAAAGTCCGCTGGATTTTTAGTTTTTTTGCCGGATAATTTGCCATGAGGGATAATTTTGTCTGCGCTACAGCGTATTTATGATGGTGGATGATGTTGGGCTTTAGCCCGTCAATGTTTTAAATTGAACACAGTAAATTGCGAAACGAAGAGTGTCGGGCTAAAGCCCAACATACTTTCAAGGCAAGTTTTAAAGGAGAAGACAGCCTCCAATTGAAATTACCCCAGTTGCTGAACCTAAAACTTAATGCGGGGTTTACCCGCAACCCAGAAGAAGTCAGAATACAGGAGACAGTAGTCAGAATAATATCAAAAGCAAAAAAGAAAATAATTGAGAAGCATTTGAGTTGTTTTTATTCTGACTTCTGACTCCTGACTTCTGATTTCCTGAACCGGGAATTTAGATTTTGTATACGCTTAAGGCATGGAACTGTAGAACAAAGACACTAAAACCTAAAACCTAAAACCTAAAACATGGATTCAAAGTACAAAGGAGTAACATATATGTCCCAGTCAATTGATGCAGATAAAATTATTTCAGAGATACACAACCTTTCACAATCATTCAATGACATGAAGAAGGAGATCGGCAAGGTCATCGTAGGGCAGGGGGCGGTAATCGACCAGGTTCTGGTTACAATCCTGTCGGGAGGCCATTGTCTCATACTTGGAGTTCCGGGGCTTGCCAAGACCCTCCTGATCCGCTGTCTCGGTGAAGTGATGGATCTTGAATTCAACAGGATACAGTTCACTCCCGACCTAATGCCTTCAGACATAACCGGAACAGAGGTGCTTGACGAGGAAGTTGGAAGCGCAAGGAGAAGCCTGCGGTTTGTAAAAGGGCCCGTCTTCACAAACATACTCCTTGCAGACGAGATAAACCGTACCCCGCCAAAGACGCAGGCCGCCCTTCTCGAGGCGATGCAGGAACGGCATGTCACCAGCGGCGGAATGAAATTTGAGCTTCCGGCTCCATTCTTTGTCCTGGCGACTCAAAATCCAATCGAACAGGAGGGGACATATCCGCTGCCGGAAGCGCAGCTTGACCGTTTCATGTTTCTGGTTAGGATGGATTACCCCGGCAGACTCGAGGAGATACGGATTATCGGACAGACCACGACCAACAGGGATGTAAAACTGAAGCATGTAATCAACGGTCCGAAGATAATCGAACTCCAGAGGATTGTCCGTGACATTCCGGTGAGCGGTCATGTGATTGCATACGCCGCAGACTTGGTCAGGATGTCCAGGCCAGGGTGTGACGAATCTCCGGAGTTTATAAGGAAGAACCTCAATTATGGGGCCGGTCCCAGGGCCGGGCAGTACCTGATCCTTGCTGCAAAGGCGTGGGCGGGATTGAACGGCCGCGTAAATGTCTGTTGCGAAGATGTAAGACGCAGCGTTCATTCAGTCATGTTCCACAGGGTCGCCTGTAATTTCCATGCGGCAGGCGAGGGGATAGGTCCGACCGAAATAATAAACAAACTGATCGCGGAAGTGCCTGAACCGGCTGGGGAGTAGGGGGGCGGTCGTCAGTCGTTAGTCGTCGGTCGTCGGTCGTTAGTCGTCAGTCGTCGGTCGTTAGTCGTCAGTCGTCAGTCGTCGGAGGATGGAGGATGGAGGATGCGAATTGCGAAATTCGCACATGGAGTGCGGTGATTCATCACCGCCATCGTCCGCGAAATTAATTTCGCGGTATTTGTGGGACGGAATGAATTCCGTAGTTAAAGGCGGTGATGAATCACCGCAGTCCAAGGATCGTTTGCACGCTCGTAAATGCAATCAGCTATTCGTTTGTAGTTAATGCCGCAAGGCATGTTCTTGGATTGTTTGTCTTTGTTTGGATATTGAAAGTTTGGAACTTGTTTGTGATATGGAGCTTGGATTTTTTGAAGCATCGAACTGTTAAATAAAACACTGAGAAGAAAGAATTCATGTCGGACAAATATCATTTCCTGCCTCCGGAGACCTTGGATGCCCTCAGCAACATTGAGATGGTTTCGAGGTATCTTGTCGAAGGTTCCATAATGGGCTTGCACAGATCCCCGTACAAGGGTTTTTCCTCGGAGTTCGCGGAGTACAGGAAATACTGCCCCGGCGATTCCGTCAAATATCTTGACTGGTTCGCTTATGCAAAGACGGACCGCTATTACGTGAAGCAGTTTGAGAATGAAACGAACATGAATTCGTACATCGTCCTGGATATTTCAAAATCGATGGCGATGCCTGGGACAAGGAAACACAAGTTCAATTATGCATGCTACATGGCGGCAGCATTCATATATCTGATGCAGCGGCAGAGGGACGCATTCGGTCTTTTCACATACAATGACGGCATCCGCAACTATCATCCTCCGAAGAATTCGAGGCAACACATGCTTAACCTGCTTTCCGTCCTTGAGAATCTTTCGCCGAATGGCAGGACTGACGCCGCGAAATGTTTTCACGGCATAGCCGAGCAGATAACAAAAAGATCCCTGGTTATCATCTTTTCGGATTTCTTTGAGTTGGATATGGAGTTCCTGAAGAGCCTCGAACATTTCCGCTACAAAAAGGCCGAGGTAATACTCTTCCAGATCCTCGACGAGACAGAACTACAGCTGCCATACAAGGGTCTTGTCGAATTCGAGGACATGGAGACCGGAGACATCGTTGAATTCGAGAGCGAATTCTCGCGGGAGATCTATATGCAGGACTTCAACAGATATGTAAAAGGTCTCAAAAACGCATGCGAGAAAATGAACATAATGTTCGAGTCGACAAGCACCAGTATCCCGTTTGAAAGGGCGCTTCTTGCGTATTTCGCAAAAAGGGAGGAAATGTTTTAATGAACATCGAACTTCCAACATTGAACTTCCAACTTCGAATGAATTTCCTTCCTGAAATTCGATGTTCAACGTTGAATGTTGGATGTTGGGCGTTCATGGGAGGAATGGGCTGATGCAATTCGGAAATACAATGTTCCTCTGGGGCCTGCTGGCGCTCCCTATCCCACTGGTCATACATCTGTATTTCAGGAGGAACAGGGTCCGTGTGAAATTTTCAACGACCCAGTTTTTCAGGAAGAGGGAGAGGTTTCTGTCATTCAGGAGGAAATTAAGGGATCTCCTTCTCATGCTTCTGAGGATTCTTGCCATTCTGTTCCTGGTGCTTGCCCTTTCACGTCCGTCCATAGGCGGATTCAAATACCTGTCGGGCGGAAGGACTGATGCGGTGATAATCCTGGACGATACGCTTTCGATGTGCAGGATGAATTCTTCCGGTGAAACCGCCTACGCATCCGCCCGCAAGAAAGCACAGGAGATTGTTGGTGCGCTTGGTGGAGGTGATTCGGCTGCGGTGATATTCCTATCCGGCAGGAAAGGCGTTTCATTGACGCAGAGCATACGTAAGGTCGACGAGTCCATCATGAAAAGCGTTCCGTCAGGTTGCAGCGGTTCCTATTCTGCGGGATTGAAACAGGCCGCCGACCTTATTGAAACGTCTCAGAATCCAAACCATGAAATATTCCTGCTATCGGATTTCCAGGTTTGTCAGGCTCCGTCTCAGCCTTATAGGAATGCGGAGCTGAAGGATGCCAGGATATATTTTGTGCCTGTCTCTGGAACCAGGGAGAATGTATCTGTGACAGGCGTATCCACCGGCTTGAAGCCTAAGACGGTCAATAAAGCCATGAGGGTTGTTTATGAAGTCGAGAATTTCGGCAATGCCGAAGCCAGGACGGAGCTGAACTTCGAAGTGAACGGAAAGACACTGGAAAAACGGGACCTGACTATTGCAGGCGGCGAGAAGAAATCCGGGGAATTCTCATTTGTCCCGGTTTCCGAAGGAGTCATCTACGGTTCTGTCGGAGTAAAAGATGATCTTTACAGCCTGGACAATAGGAGATATTTTGCCGCTTCCGTCTCGAAGAATGTCAGGGTGCTGGCCTTATATGAAGATGAATTTGTCAAGACCGATCCGTATTTCTTCATCAAGCATGCCCTTGATCCGGACGGAGCCGCATCCAATGGTGTAGGCATCAGCAATTCTACCGTCAAGGAGCTTACGGCAGAGATGCTTTCGGGAATACATGTCGTGCTTATGGCGGATGTCGACTCGGTTCCGGAAAAATACGCCCTGCTGATTTCGGATTATCTGAAAAAAGGAGGAACTGTGCTTTCATTGCCTGGAAGCAGGACGAAGGCATCCAGCATGTCCGGGATAACCGACGTCCTCAGGAAGGACGGCATTCCCTCGGTAAATGTGTATGGGGAAAAAGTTCCATTCAAGAAGAACGGGATCAGTTTCAACGATGACCTTTCAATAATGAACAACCTCCTGCAGTTGGACTATCTGACATGGAGGAACATACAGGTTATCAACCTAGAGCCTTCAGCAAAAGTCCTTGCGACGGCAGGCGAGAAAAGTATAATAGTTGAGCGTAGAGTCGGGAACGGCCGCTGGATTGCATTTGCGTGTTCCGCCCGCAACGACTATTGCAACTGGCCGGAATTGAAGTCGTTCCCGGTGATCATGGTTCATCTGATGGATCATGCTGCAAACGGGAGCTCTGATATCAAAAGCATGGTTTGCGGGAACAGGATACAGCTGCATCCGTTTTCAAATTCCATTGATGTGTCTGAATCTTCAGGATCATTCAAGCTTGCGACTGTGAAGGGCAGGGTATTCACTTTTGAAGACACGTGGGTTCCGGGAGTCATCACATTCGACGGCGCCGATATAAGGGCTGCCGTGCTGCATGGCGACGCCGAGGAAAGCAAACCTGAAATACTGCCCCATGAAAAGATGGCCCCTTCGATTGTAGAGCATGATGTTGACTTCATCTCTCCGGATTCGGCTATTGTTGAACAGGTTGCTTCCAGCAGAAAAGGAAACAGCCTTGCGGGCCTTTTCCTGGTATTGCTTTTCTGTGCACTGTCCTTTGAGTTCCTGATCGCCGACAACCTCCTGGGATATTTCAATCCTGCGGCTTCCATAATTAAAGGAGGGAAAGACTAATGCTTTACTTCTTCCCGTTAATTTCACCGTGGCTCCTTTGCGTGATCGTGATGATTTCAGTAATCGTCCTGGTTCTGTCTTTGCGCTCCGGAACCGGTCACTTTTTGACGGCAGGAAGAAAAAAGCTCCTCTTGATTCTCAGGATGGCCTCATTCCTGTGCCTCATCATAATGATTCTTTCTCCGGTGCTTAACAGGATGGAGGAGAACAAAAAGATATCAAACATAGTCTTCCTGATAGATTCCTCATTGTCGATGGGGTGTGCTGATGAAAGGGGGGGGAAGACCAGATATGATACGGCCGTAAGTTTTATGAAGGACGGGAAATTTGCGAAGCTCGCAGGTTATCCGCTCAGTTTCTATTCCTACAATGATGCGGCGGCGAAGAAGAAGGGAATAACTGAACTGGACAAGCTGAAAGTTTCGGGGGGCACTAATTTCAGAGCTGCAGTGAAACAGGTTGATAAGGATATCGGGCTTTCCGAGACTGCCGCAATCGTTTTCGTCTCGGACGGAATTGATTATTCAGGGTTCAGGGGGCCGGAAATTCAGGTTCCCGTCTTCTGTGTGAGGACAGGAACGGATCTCGGGGGAAGGAAAGATCTCGGGATTGACTCGTTCAAATGCCCGGATAAGTTGCGGGTGAACGAGGAGTTAGAGCTTAAAGTCCCGGTTACGATTCATGGTTTTGGCAATTCGCGCGCCGTTGAACTCGGCATATCCGAGGACGGTGCGTTGAAGGAGCAAAGAAGCTTGAAGCTTAATGAGGGTTCCTCAACGGAAACAGTCAAGCATGTCTTCAAGAGCGAAGGAGTGCATGTCCTGAAGATACAGGTGGATAAATTGCCGGGAGAGCTCACGTACTTGAACAATTCCCGCGAGATAGCATTTGAAGTAGTGAAGGACGATTCGGAGATAGTCGCCTATTTTCCGGAACTGTCGAACAGTTTCAGGCCGATGATCCGCTTCCTGGAGCAGAACCAAGAGAAGTTCACTGCGTTCTACAAGATAGCCGACGGGAAATATGTCCTCCGCGGAATCGAGCCGGACCAGGCGTTCAAGGATGGACTGCCCGATTCCCCGGAGAAGATGGCCCGTGTCGGAACTTTCATCCTTGGAACCCATAACAGGCCTGCCCTTACGGATGCCGAAGAGAATGTCCTGGAAAAATATGTCAGCGGCGGCGGAAGCTTGATTCTACTCGGCGGCAAGGACTCTTTTGGAATCCTTCCTGAAAACTCACCCTTGAAAAGATTGTCGCCTTTTGTCCATGCAGACAATTCCTTCATCCCCGGCAACTTCAAGGTTTCAGTGAACGAGCAGGAACCGAACAGTTTCTCAGACAGGATTATTGAGATAAGCGATAGAAACTCCGGTGATTCTGATTTTGTCCTCAAATCGCTCAATGCGGTGAAACTTGTCAAAAGCAGCGCCAAGGTACTCCTGTGGGCGGACTCACAAGGCGCGCGCCTCCCGCTAATCGCAGTGCAGCATTTTGGAAAAGGAGTTGTCATCGGCGTGCTCTCAAATTCCTTCTCGCTATGGGGGGGCGCAACGGCAAGGGCTGGCAACTTCAATGATTTCTGGAAACAGCTCCTGAATTATTCCCAGGCCGGAAACGAGACCGACATCCTTAAAATATCTGTAAACAAGACGGAGATAGTTCCGGGAGACAGTCTGGAGGTGGATGCGGTTGTCAGTGTTCCTGAAGGCGCGGCGGCCAGCCTGAAGGTTAATGCGGATCTTTGCAATACCGCCACTGGCGCAGTTTTCGCGTCTACTCCTATGGAAGGGAAGGGGGGGTTTTACAAGTGCGTCTTCAATTCCCTAAGGCCAGGTAGATATATGCTGAAGGTTTCATGTGCCGACAAGGATAGGATGCTACGGCAGAGGTTCAAGCTGGTGCTTTCCGGTGAGACAATAAGGGAAAGTCAGGATGTCAGGTCTGAAATGTCCAGGTTCCTTGACTACTCCAGTGGAAAGCATGTTTACAGTGTTGATGAACGCAGTAGGCTGGAGGATGACATCCGCGAGAGTATGTCGAAGAACAAAGTCGAGAGGGAAAAAAGGCTTGTCTTCGAGACACCATGGTTCTTCCTGGCGCTCCTGGCGCTTCTCGTGACCGAATGGATTCTCAGGAGGAAATTCAACCTGACATGAATTGATAAGACCCCTGATTCCTTGGCGTTACCCGCCTATTTAAGGAAATTACAGGTGTGTTTCAGTGCCGTCTGGAGGATTTTGTTCGACCATTTTCTTGTGGATGTATTCCGGTGCAAGATCCGCATCGTTATCCCAGGTGATCGTATGAAGGCTTTTTGAAACTGAAAATTTTTTAAACTTACTTATGTCTTTCAACCCTTCAAAAACTGGGCCCCATAGAGATTCTTTTAAATCAACGGCACCCTTGCTGCCATCATTGAAACAGACATGGATTTTATATCCTGAAATATAATGGGCATCAATTAATTCTAGCATGGTCTACTCCAATGGGGGAATTTTTTCCAAAGGTTTATGATCTTCTGCCAATTTCCAGTCATCAATGAGCTTTTCTTTGTTTAGGGAATACCATATAAATATAACATAAACAGAATGAGATGCCAAATGGCATCCCGGATAATGGAATCAGGATTCATTTCAGTCTGACTTGCAGTACGACCTTGCCGATATTCTCGTTTCTTTGAAGAATTGCATGCGCCTCCTCAGCGTTTGCTATCGGGAGGGTTCGGTAAACGAACGGGCGGATCGAACCGGATTCTATTTTCGGCCAGAACTTTTCCTCGAGTGCGCGAAGAATTTGCGCCTTCATGTCCGGTGTGCGGCTGCGGAGGGTGCTGCCTACAAGGCGTAACCCGCGTTTCAGGATTGGCCGCAAGGGGATATCGGCGTGTTCGCCGCCAAGGGTGGCAATAAGTATCCAGCGTCCGCCGACCGCCATTTTCTCAATATGCCGTCCGAGATCAGCCCCGCCTACGCAGTCCAGCACGATATCGGGAGGATTGTCATCGAGAACTTTGCCCAAGTCGTCCGTCTTGCGGTTGACTATGATATCCGCTCCATATTGGCGCACCGCCCGGGATTTTTCTTCCGAACTTACCGTAGTGATGACCTTCGCCCCTAATGCCTTTGCCGTCTGAATGGCCGCGATGCCAAGTCCGCTCGCGCCGGCATGGATCAACACGGTCTCTCCAGCTTTCAAGCCTGCCTCGAAGCATAAATTCAGATACGCGGTCGCAAATACCTCCGGCAGTGAAGCTGCTTCGGCCATTGACAATCCTTTGGGAATCGGCATGACCATGTTATCTGGCACCGCAACTTTTTCAGCATATCCACCGCCTCCAAGAAGGGCGCAGACCTTGTCTCCGTTTTTCCAGCGGCTTCCGGGCGGGGCGGACAATACGAGTCCGGCAACTTCAAGCCCCATCCATTCGGGCCAGCCCGGAGGCGGGGGATATTTTCCGGCACGCTGGAGCAGGTCCGCACGGTTCAGCGCCGTTGCGTGTATCTCAATAAGTACTTCTTTGCCCTTAACAACCGGGTCGGGAACTTCCGTCCAGATCATGTTCTGTTTTTCATCAACTATCATTGCGTGCATTGTCGTCCCTCCTTTAAGTTTAACATCAGCTGCCCTTCAATCCGAGACTGCGTCCACCGTCCACCACCATGTTCTGTCCAGTGATGTAGTCCGATTCAGGAAGCGTCAGATAAAGCACCATATCGGCGATATCCTCCTGCGTGCAGATCCGGTTAAGATAGGTATACTGTTTTGCAAAAGCCGCCTGATCTATATCATCCTTGCTGCGCTGGACTTTTCCGGGGGAAACACAATTGACGTTGATGTTGTAGCGCCCAAGCTCAATTGCGAGGGATTTTGTCGCGGCGAGTATTCCACCTTTGGCTGCGGCATAGTCAACGCATTTTGCCATGCCGCCCAGTGCAACGATGGAGGATATGTTGACTATCTTGCCATAATTCTGCTTGATAAGATAGTTGACGGCGGCCCGGATGCAATACAGGGGCCCATTCAGATTGACGGCAAGCATCCAGTCAAGAACCTCTACAGGAAGTTCATGATAGAGCGCCATCTTCTGACGTGCGCTGCCGCCAGCAGAGTTTACAAGGATATCAATACGTCCGAAATGCCCGGCAATGCCGTCAAAGACCTCTTTCACCTTGTCGTAACAGGTGATGTCAAGCGCATGGGCGGCCGATTCACCACCGAGCGCCCTGATCTCCAGCGCAACTCGGTCAGCGGAATCCTGCATCATGTCGATCACCACGACTTTTGCACCCTCGGCGGACAGCTTCAACGCGATTGCCCTGCCGATTGCTCCGCCACCTCCGACGACGATTGCCACTTTGTCCTGTAGTTTCTTCATCATTGACTCCTATTTTGTGTATCCGGCGGCGGCAAGAAGCGCTTCCTGGACAAGAAATTCATGTTCAATCGGGAATGGATTTCTGATCTCGCCGCGGATGATTTGTGAAAATTCCATCAATTGCCCTTCATAACGTCCGTTCATCACTCCTACGTCCACGATATGCGTCCCGGCAGGGAACTCGGAATTGCCTTCCTTCAGTGTCAGGCGCACGTGAAGCGGATCGAGGCGGTAACGTTCCGCATGATGCTCCAAGGGGCAGATTTCAACGGTCCCCTTGGTGCCGCAGACTATCAGGCGGCGGTGCTTCATGCCATCAACCTCCGCTACGGATGTTCGGATCGTGGCTGTCGCACGCGGATACTCCAGGACAGCCAGCCCGTTGTCATTCAGCGCGTCATCGCGGGTTTTCCGTTGAAAGGCTGTAACTTTGTCAGGCCGCCCCAGCATGCCAATAACTAAATCGATCAGATAGCCGCCAAAAATATACATTGCGCCGCCCCGGAACTGGGCAAGCCACTTGCGGTAATCGTCATTTTCACCGTCGTATCGGCTCATGACCGCATCGATTTGAAATATTTCGCCGAGCCATCCGGATCGGACTGCATTCACACAGAACTTGACGGCCGGATTATAGCGGTATACGTAGGCGAGCTGGATCGCAATATTCCGGGAGTCGCATTCATCGAGCAGTTTCCTGAACGGCTCAAGAGATTCACCGCCCGGCTTGTCCAGATGGACATGCAAGCCGCGCTCCGCACAGCGTTGCGCTGTCGGAACGAGATCGAATCCGTCCATCTCCACCGCCACCGCCTGAAGGCCAGGCATGCGGAACAGTTCTTCTTCAGTCATCCATTTCAAGCCTTCATAAGCTTTCAACATGCTCCGCTTATGTTTCCATTCCGGATCTGCCTCAACTACGCCAACGACCTCGAAAAGATCCGTCAGATGGCGGAGGGCAATCATCTTTTCAGCCGCATGGTTATGGCCTATACCGATTTGTCCGATTTTTATTTTATCCATTTGTCGCTCCTGTGAAATTAGAATAGTCTGGAACTACCTGGAAATCAAGATCCCAGTAAGCTTAATACGATATGAAAACAGCCTAATTTTGCAATAGGCTATAATTTTTGGAATCCAAGAGCGTATTGTATGTAAGATGATTGCAGGAATACAGCAAATGATGTTCTTTATGGGATAACCTTGTTGGGTACAAACTTTAGTTTGTCTTGGACTTGTTGGCAGTAGACCAATTACTAAATAGTATCGTAATTGTTTAGACCCCGGCGACCTCGCGTCGCTGGTGAATAAGATTGGGGGGCTAGGTGGAGCTCGACCCTAGCCCCCCAATCTCATTCACCAACGGGATAAACCCGTTGGGGTCTCAATATCTATTTCGAGACGATTAGTAATTGCGTGTCCTTAAAATAGAATAACGGCGTATAAATTCGCCTGCTGCAAACAAAATATGCAAGCTGAAGCTTGAACTCCAACTTAAGAAATCATATTAAAGAGGCAATATTAATTCACCTCGGGAAAACAGGATGAAATTCGATTTTAAAATATTGACGTTGCTTGTATCACCCCGCTTTAGGATCACAAAACTTGCTGTCCTGTTGAGCTTTTCTCTGGTTAGTTCCGTGTCCGGAGTTGACAAGGAACCCGAAAGAGCCGAGGCGATCATCACCATGAACGATGGTTCGGTCATTTCCGGCATATTGACTGTCATAGGTTCTAATCCGCTGACCATAACTCCCTTGAAAGAGAGCCGCCAGCGGCAGTTCCGCTTCGAGGATATTCTTTCCATTGACAATAAGGTTGAGACATCGGAAATGAAGAAGCCATGGGGCTACAAGGAGTCAGGCAGCATTGAAAAAGTCTATTATGATGAAAAGGAATATCCATTCCTGAATTTCATCGCGAAGATCACGCTCGTCGACGGGGCGACCGTCACGGGCCATATGGTTTCAGCTGCGTTCTACATCAAAGACAATACCGGGAAACACAAGTTGTTCCTCCAGCGCCAGATCAAAGGCGAAAAAGGGCAGTTGCTCGATGAAGTCGTGTATCCGGTATCATTCCGGTTTTCAGGAAACACTGCAAAAGAGGCGTTTCAGATAAAAGGTTCCGTTGAAGGACTTGGCAGATTGGAGAAGGTTTCAGCGTTTGACATTGATAGGGGGAGCGTGTTGGCTGCAAAAATCTCAGATGGAGGCAAGTTTGATTTCGGAAACCTGCTTCCCGGAACGTATGATGTGTTCATCCTCACTGATAATTATGTCATCGGTGGATTGTCGGGGAATGTCCTGTCTGGGATCAAGGGCAGTCCCCTTCAGGACTCCGATCTGGAAGGGATAAGGAAGCTGCTCCCGCTCACGGATGATTTTTTCAAGGACAGGTGGATACTGAGGTTGGCGGGGACCAGGGATTACGCGAAGACGCTTGCATACAAGCAGAGGTCGGACTTCCTTGACGATTTGGGCAATCCAGTCCGTGGTGTCCGCATCTGGCATCTGGAGATGATGATCTGGCATCTGCCTGAAAGCGAATGGCAGCTCGACAGCAGGTTTGTGCTGATAAGGCACAAGCAGCAGGACTCGGAAAAGGTGAGAAAACTTTATATTGTGCCCTCTCTGGGCGCAGTGAAGCCGGGATCGGAACTGAAGTTGAATCAGGAGACGCTTGATGGTGACCGGGGATTTGTACAAGACCTTAAATAGATATGAGCTTGTCGGCAAGGTCCGGCGTGCCTTCATCACTGTACTTGTCGCGCTGTCGGCCGACATCCTCCTGCTTTTCTGTCTTTTCTCCTTAGACAACATCCTAAACTTCAATTCCTTGACTAGGATGTTCTTCATGACTGTGGTCGGGGCTCTCAACTTTTCCATGATCTGCTGGCTGATCTGCCTCTTCGCATTCAAGAAAAACGGCTCCAGGAAGCTTGCGACAGATTTTGAAAAGGAGTATGGAATAAAGGACAACAGCATAATAAACGCAGTCTGTTTCAATGAAGATGATGGAATGCCAGCTTCCCTTAAGGATCTTTTCACAGGCAAAGCTTTCGAGAACTGTAGAAAGATACGGCTCCGTTTCTCGTCGGTGCTGAAGACAAGGAGTTTCATATTGTCGGCAAGGCTCTTCCTGCTGGCAGTTCTGGTTTTCGGAGTCTATTCCGCCATCTTTCATCGGCATGTCCACAATGCGATGCTCCGATTCATCAATCCCTGCTCCCAGCTTGCATCTCTGAACTACACGCAGTTCAATGTCACGCCGGGTGACACGGAAATAATAGAAGGCGATTCGTGCAGTATTGTTTCAACTGCGACCAGGGGCGGGGAGCCGGCAAGGGAGCTTTCAGTTGTCGTAAAGAACCAGGATTCGGTTGACTCGTATGAGATGCAGAGGATCGACAAGGGATTCTCGATGGAGCTCAAGAACATAACTTCTCCGGTGTTTTATTCAGTGAGGAACAGGCATGAATCGAGCAGGTGGTTCACTGTCGGCGTCGTCAGGAAGCCGCGCTTTGAAAACGTGTCGGTCATGGTGAAGCCGCCCGACTATGCGGGAGAGGCGGAATATCCGTTGCCCCAGCTGAAAAGGAACAACGAGATATTGAAAGGGTCGCTGCTGAAAGTCTCGTCAATCATTCCGGGAGGACTTAAGGCGAGCTTCTTCGCGAATGGACGGGCTCTTCCCGGTTCAACAGGATTTGAATATAGGCTTTCCTCGCATACGGAGTTCAGCGCAAATGTAAGAAATTCCAGCGGCCTGGAAAACAGGGATGCCTGGACTGCGGAATTCTCCGCCGTAGATGATCGCCCACCTGAAATAAGATTCCTCAACACTAGCACGAACATTGAGATGCTTCCCGGAGAAAAAATCCCGCTCCAGCTCCTCGCCGAAGATGATGTCGCCGTGAAATCCATTGAGATATTCATGGGCGCTCCGGCGGATGAGAAGATACTGAAGTCGTTCAAATATGACCAGAACAGGAAAAGCCTGCGCGAAGTCTGGATGCTCACTGCCGACAAGGCAATCTTTGCACCGAACGCCTCATACAAAATATGGGCTAGGGTGTCTGACAATTTTCCAGGAGGGCATGCAACCCTGACACAGGTTCCAATTACGGTGCACATCGCAGATAATTCGAAGATTCTGGCGGAAATAGGGAAGAACGATGCCGAGGGGAAACTTTATGCGTTTCTCATCAAGGCGCTTGAGAAACAGAAGGCGGTGCAGAACATGCTCGGCGGAAGAATGAAGAATATAAAATTAAAGAATGAATTAGCCGAGACCGATGCGGGACAGCATGAAGTCCACAAACTGATCGAATCAGCATCCGAGACTGCGGCTGAACTCAGGAAAAGCAACAGGGTGTCCGAGTCCATGAAGGCCGGAATAGACCAGGTGAAGAGCGGCATATCAACGGAAATCCTGGGCGAGTTCAGGGATGCGTTCAATGAAAGGAATAAGACCGAGGTCAAGCTCACCCTGAACAAGATAATCCTCATGCAGGGGAAGCTTATAGCGAAACTCGAGGAGATGCTCAATCTGCTGGCTCTCGGGAAGAAGGACATGGATGCGAAGAAGGATGAGGCCAAGGACGAACTTCAGGACCTGGCTCTTTTTGAAAAACTCAAGGCGCTGAAGAAGGATTTGGACAAGTTCAAGGAGGAGCAGCGGAAGGTGATAGAGAAGACGGAGGAGCTAGATAAGAAAAATCCGGAGGACTGGACGAAAAATGACGAGGCGCTGCTCGGTGAGCTTTCCGCGAGGGAAATCGATCTTTCGAAATTCTTCAAGGCCGAATTCAATGACCTCTCCAAGCTTGGAAGACAGGATTTTTCGAATTCAAAGATGGCCGAGGAGATTGTCGCAATGTACGAGGAGCTCCAGAAGGCCGGTGACGCCCTCAAGAAGAAGGAGAGCATCGAGATCGCGACTCTAAACGAGGAGGGTGCGCTGACCGCTGCGGAAACCGTTGAGCAGAATCTTGAACGCTGGCTTGCAGACCAACCCGACAACATCAAATGGAATGCTGAGCAGGGGGAAGGCTCCCCTGATGTCAAGATGACGGATCTGCCGAACGAACTGACGGACATCATCGGGGAACTGATAGAATCCGAGAAGGACATGGGGGAGGACAGCCAGGATTCAACCAATTCTACGGCCTGGGATACCGACGAGGGGCTCGGCTGGGGTGTCAGCGATGGGAACATCAACAGTATGCAGGCGAAAGGAATCACAGGGAACGTTCTTCCGAACAACAACGAGGTTGCGGGACGTTCAGGCGAGGGCCGCACCGGAAAATCATCGGGGCAGTTTGTAGGGAGTACGGCTGTCGGAAAAGGCGGCAGGGATACACCGACCAGACTCACGCAATCCCCGTTCGAGGAAGGCACCATCAAGGATACTTCAAAGGAGCCCCAGGGTGGTTCGACCGGCGGCGGCAAGCAGTCTGGGGTGGGGCATGAAGGTCTACGCGGCAAGACTCCTGACAATAACAGGGATCTTGAACAGCGTCTCCCAGGCCAGGTGGAACTCAAGCAGAAGGCTGAAGCCCTGCTGCGCAAACTGACAGTACAGAATCTCCCCACCGGAGATCTCGAAGAGGCCATATCAAAAATGGAGCTCCTTTCAAAATACAACGCAAAGGGCAGGGGGCTTGAGTTCAGGCAGGTGAGGGATGACCTCCTCTCCTCGCTCATAGACGCTAAGACGGCGGTTAACGAGGCGGTCAAATCCGACACCGATAAAAACATCGCCAAGAGGAGAAAAGATAACTTCTTCAAGTACAGTGGAAATGAAAGCACGCCGTCAGGTTATGAAGACACCGTAGAGGCGTATTTCAAATCCCTTGCGGAGGGGGAATAAAGAATTTCCCGCCACCGTCGGATGGCGGGAAATTCTTTATAACAGGAGGAAAGGCAGGAACACGAAAGAATGAAAAGGCAATTCTGCAAATTCAACATCGGGCTGCATTGTGCGGCGGTTTTCCTTTTCATGTCCGCCGCACTTGCGGCGGAGCATGAGAATCTACTGGAGAACGGTTCGTTTGATTACGGGGAGAAGACTCCGGACAGCTGGGAGCCAGCCAACGGACTCACCTCTTTTTACATCAACGAGCCGGGGAGGGGGCGTATTGTGAAGATGGATTCCAGGATAAGCCGTATGCAGGCTTTGGACTGGATGAAACAGTTCAAGGCAAATCCGGACGCGGCCCCGCCTCAACCTGTCATTCCAAAGAATGAACTTGACAGCATTGCTTCAAATGAAGGCGTATGGCTGGACTCAGGCTTTATAAAAGTCAATCCCGGGCAGAACTACAAGCTTTCAGTGGATTTCAAGGGAACCGCGTCTCCGATTGTCTGGATAAAGGGCTTCATGCTCCATCCGGTGAGGAAGGATTATGCCGACGCATATCAGACAAGGCTGGTTCCGGACAATCCGGACAAGGAGAAATGGAAGACCTTTTCAATCGGCTTCAATCCTACCGCGAAAAGCCCCAAGGTGGAGAAGATAAAAGTCAGAATTTACGCTTTCTGGCCACCGGGGATATATTACTTTGACAATGTACGGGTGGAGGAGATTACCACTGAGGAAATGGCCGCGCTGTTGAAGAAGAGAACAGAAGCACCCCCGTCCTGATAAAACGGGTTCGTTTTCATTTTGAGTGGGTAAATACACAAAATATAGAAATTATGAATATTCAATATCCAACCTGGAGCAGCTTGCGCCGCAACCAAATTTTATAACCACACGAAAAAGACAATTGTTAACTCTTTGCTGCGCAAAAACTTAACAATTGATTTTGTGAAAAACGTGCAGAAAAAACAAGAATATGACGGATTGTATTACGGAATGTCCAATATCCAATTGAATGAGTTCGTCTTTTCTTACCTTCATCGGTTGGATATTCCGTGTTGGATATTGGATATTCACTCGATCTGTCTTGTCCTGAAATAAGTTGACACTTGCCAAAAGAAAGGCAAGGTTTATGAAA
>CAZION010000012.1:0-75432 GCA_964540865.1 uncultured Victivallis sp. | reverse complement strand
GTGCGCGGCAAATGGCGGCACGAAGCCGAATCATCGTGCATGCTGCTGGCCAAGTCCTGTCACGACCTGGACTGGATACGCTATGTTATAGGCAAGCCCTGCCTGAAAGTCTCATCGTTCGGCAACCTGAAACACTTTCGAAAAGAAGAGAAGCCGGACGGGGCGGCGGACCGCTGCCTGGACTGTGCGTTGGAGCCCGACTGTCCGTACTCAGCGAAGAAGATTTACCTCGGGCGTGTCGCCAAAGGGCATGTCGGCTGGCCGGTGGATGTTCTGGCATCTGTGGTAACCGAGGAAAGCATCACCGAGGCGCTGCGTACCGGCCCCTATGGCCGTTGCGTCTATTCATGCGATAACGATGTTGTTGACCATCAGGTCGTGAATATGCTCTTCGAGGGCGGGGCTACGGCGAATTTCACCATGACCGCTTTTAATAAGCATGGTCATCGCAAGACCAGCATCTTCGGCACCCGTGGAGAGATCTACGGCGACGGCGAGACGATCACTCACTTCGACTTCCTCAGCGACGAGACTAATGTCATCGAAGCAAACAAAGCCGATTCATCGATTCTTGGCGGACATGGCGGCGGGGATTTCGGTGTAATGCAGAGTTTCATTGAAGCCGTGTCAGAAGACGATCAATCAAGAATCCTTTCCGGCCCGGACGAAACGCTTGAGAGCCATCTAATAGTCTTTGCCGCGGAAAAGGCCAGGCACAACTCGAGCGTAGAAGAGGTAATATTGTAGGATGAAACTGAACGGAACATGGGATATTGCATACACTGAAGAGGCGCCGGGCCAGGCTGGGGTTCCGTTTGAATTTAAAGGCTCGATGGCCGTACCTGGATGCTGGGACGATTGTCCAGATGCCTTTAAGCGTTATGCGCCAAAAACTAATGAAATACACCGTGAGATGGATGCCGAATCCTACTCCAGTCAGCCTTTTGACGGTTCACTGCCGTTTATAACCGGTACTGTTTGGTACCGCAGGACGGTCAACATCGCTGAAACTGCCAGATACGGTGTGCTGAGGATTGGGAGGGGCGCCCTGGATGCCGCTGTCTATCTGGATGGACATTTGATCGGTTATCACATAGGCTTCAGTACTAATTTCGAGATGGTTCTGCCGACACTCATTGCGGGTGCTCACGAGCTGGTCATTGCCATAACCAATACCCGTCGCGACCGTATTGGTTGTCTCGTAAGAGGCTTTAAAGGATATAGTGGAGGAATTTTCGGCGATGTCGAGCTTAAAACCTGTAATAATGCTTCAGTAAGGAATCTCTACATCCATCCGGACAAAGGCCTTAAAAAATTGAACTGGAATGTGGAACTCTACGGCCATACGGAAAACGCCAGTCTGCACGCGAAAGTGTTGAAGGAAGGCGAATTGATCGATGAGATTCGTATCTCGGATCTGACCTTTCAGACGGACGCGACGAAGCTGAACTGCTGGTCGGACGACGATCCGAAACTCTATCAGATTGAATTGGCCTTGCTTCGGAATGGAAGGGAAATTGACCGGTTGGCACAGCCCTTCGGCATGCGCCGGCTGACGACCGATGGCATGGGACTACGACTGAACGGCACGCCTATCTTTCTGCGTGGCAACACCGAACACGCATACTACGCGGAAAGCTGTACGCCTCCGTTGGAGAAATCGTACTATATGAATGTCGTTTCCAAGTTCAAGGAGCTGGGATTCAACTGGCTACGCTTTCACACTACAACGCCTACCGAAGAATACATGCAGGCCTGCGACGAATTGGGGATGTTGATCCAAGTGGAAGCGCCTGTTGGTTTCGGCATGGAGGAATGGGAGGATATTGTCCGGGCCTGTCGGCATCACCCCAGCATAGTTATTTACTGTCCAGGCAATGAAGAGAATCTCAGCAGCCAGAAGGTATCCTACCTAGAATATGTTGCGGAGACCACCAAACGAATTGCGCCGGACTCTCTGTTCAATCCGCAGGAAGCTTTACGTGGCATCGAATACTGTTGGCAGAATACCAATACATACGGATTCCCTGTGGTGAATGAACCGTTTCGCCATAACCCGGTAAAACTGCGGAAGCTGGAAGAATTTTCCGATGTCCTGGGCCAGTTTTCCTGGGGCATGCTTAGTTACAACTCCTCTTCCTGCGACTTGGCAGAGCTTGACAGGAGGCTTGCATATTACCGGCGCCCATGTCTTTCACATGAGGTCTGCATCCTGGGAACCTACCTCGATTTCAACCTGGAAGAACGGTACAAAAACACCCGGATCGGAAACCGTGTTTATGCGCAAGGACGGCAAAATGTCACTGCGGCCGGATTGATAGACCAGGCCGACCTGTACTATCGAAACTCCTGCAGGTGGCAGCAGACACTGAGAAAGCATGCGCTGGAAAATGCCAGGGCAAGCCAGTATCTGGCCGGATATGATTTACTTGGAGGGATAGATTATCATTGGCATCGTTACGGATACCCCTGCGGTATCATGAATGAATTCTATGAGCTCAAGCCGCATGAAACGGCGGCCAATGTCCTTTCCTGCAATGGGCGCAGCGTACTGCTGATTGATAAAGATAGCAGATACTGCTACTGGAACACCGACGAAATGGTATTCAGCATTCGCATTTCATGCTTCGAGCCGAAAGGCATTCATAACTCTTTGCTCGAAGTTCAGTTGACTAATCCCGATGGCAATGTTGTTGGTTCCAGAACCTGCGACATAAGACGCGTAGATTGCGGGAGTATAGCCGAATTAGGGGAATTCGATTTCCGTTTTCCAGATTGTGGAGAAGCAGCAAAATATACGATCCGGGCATCTGTCGGGAATATTTCCAATCAGTGGCCAGTATGGTGTTTTAATCACATCAAAAGCACAGCTCCGGACGGTATCATTGAAACCGACTGCCTTGATCATTCACTGTTGAATACTGTTTCAGACGGGGGGAAATGTATTCTTTACGGCAAAGGCCCTTTCCCGGCAATCGATACGAGATGGCAGATCTCCTGTGCGGGCAGAGCTGAGGGTAATCTCGCGACCGTGATCCATGACCATCTGGTATGGGGCGATTTCCCCCATGAAGGCTGGTGTGACTGGCAGTTCGCGGAGATGATCAACGGTGCGGAAGCCGTTGACTTTACGAACTTGGCGATAGCGTTTATGCCAATACTCGAAATTGTAAGTTCTTATAAAAATGTAAAGAAACAGGCAATGGTCTTTGAAGTCAACATAGGCAAAGGCCTTCTACTCGTCTGCACGCTGAACCTGGATGCTGCACCAGTTGCCGGAGCCTATTTGAAGAAACGCCTGCGGCAGTACGCGGCAAGTCCGGACACGGGCAAGAATGCCTTTCCGGTTGAAATGCAGACCCTGTTGAACCTTATCGGCAACATTAGAGAAACGGAAACAATAGCTACCACGGATCAGGGTTTCGATGCGTTGGGACAACTAACAGAAAACTGACAAGGAACACAAAAAATGAGAAAACTGGAAGAACACATTCATAACGTGGTAAATCGAGCAAGGGCGTTCTACGGGAGCACTCAGCCCGGCCATTATTTAGTCAACGCGCTTGTACCCGCGGACGGGCCTTCTGTTCCTCCGTTGTGGGATTTTAATCTTGACGAACAAATAGGAGAGTTGATGGATCTTAAGCTTGAAGCCACTAGACCAGGTTGGCGGGCAAAGGAAGGGCTTGATGATGACAGTATACCCGCCATGTGTCCGGTTTTCGGGATAGCGGAACACTCCGCTTGGCTCGGGATGGACGTCATCCTTCAGCAAGCGACTTGTCTTCCTGTGCCGGCAATTAAGACCCATGACGATTTCTCGCGACTGCAACTCTCTGAAGATTGCACTTGGTTCCGCTATATGAAATCCGCATACGAGCATTTACGAACTCGACAAGATAATACCTTCGTTCTGTCCGTTCGCGGCATTATGGCACCGATGGACCTGGCAAATGCCGTGCGGGGTGACGAACTTTTCGTCGAATTTCTTCTCGAACCGGATTTCTGCCACCGGCTAATGGCCTGGTTGGTCGAGGCAATCCACTGGTACTACGCACACTTGCTGTCCTGGACTACGGAAATTGAGGGCGGCCACGTATTTACTTATTGCGGCGGCTGGATGCCCCCAGGAACCATCGGACACCTTCAAAACGATGCGGCAATGCTCTGTTCTCCAGAAATATACCAACAGTTCGGTTATCATTATGAATCCCGTCTCGTTGAGAGATACGACCATGTATTCTATCATGTGCACAACGAGAAACTGCATCACATTCCTTTGCTGGCATCACTTCCACGCATGGCGTTATTGGAAATTGGCTTTGATCCCAAAACAATTCCTCCTATCGAGAATATCGATCAAATTCTCAAGGCAACCCAGTCCGCCAACCTGATGCTACACGCGGACAGTGACCAAGTGCGGAAGCACATTGATGAATTGGACAGCCGCAATGTCTTCCTGAAAGTGACATGCAAAGACCGTGGAGATGCCGAAGACATCGTAGCCTTCGTGAGAGACAGATCAAAACCGTTAATGAAAAGATAGTAGTAACTATTAAGGAGATATCTTTCCATGAAAGACAGTAAATTGCAAAGAAACTTTGATGCGTCCTCTTCAATAATCGATCGCGGAGCCTTCCTTTCTGCAGTGCCTAGATATCATTACCGATTGCCGAATTTCAAGAAAGGGTTGCGGTTGCTTTTCCAGGGCGACTCCATCACTGATATGAACAGGGGCCGCAATGAAAGCGATCTCAATCATGTTCTTGGGCATAGTTATGTCTTCCTCATTGCGGCCAGGCTTGGTGTGGATATGCCGGAAGCGCACCTGCATATTAGCAATCGCGGAATCAGCGGCAACACCGTCGCTGATCTCCGCAAGCGCTGGCAGGGGGACGCGCTTGATCTGGCACCTGATCTCCTGAGCATTCTCATCGGTACCAATGATGTAGGGCGCCAGGTGCAACCGGATGCCTTTGAGGCCGATTACCGTCATGTGCTTGATGCCAGCCGAAGGGCCAACCCTGAAATGCGACTGGTCCTGCTGGATCCTTTCATCCTGCAAGCTGGTAAGCTAAAAGACCAGAGGAACTGGGAGTCTCGACGATTCGCGACGGATAGTATTCGAATGATTGTCGCGAGGCTGGCCAATGAGTACGACGCGGTACATGTCAAGACACAGGATGTATTCGACGCGGCTTCTGAAGCGGTTGCACCGGAGGCCTGGATGTGGGATGGGATTCATCCCCTGCCCCAGGGCCACGAAATGATCGCCCGTCACTGGCTTCATGAAGTTAGCGCCCGGGGGCCGGCGTCCCAGTAAGGCACTTGAAAGTTGATCTTAGTCTATAACCCATTTGCCGTAGATGGGAAGAATGTAGGAGGAATAGCTATGCTTTAGCTATACAGGATTCGAGTATTAAAAAACGTGAAGTTCTATTCTATAATAATGAAAGGATGTAAAAAGTAGAATTATGGAAACAATTAAATCAGATTCAAAGGGATTGGATGGCATCCATATGATGGTTCCTCGGGAACTGATGTTACCGGAGGCGCGCAAGAAGCGCGACACTTACGCGATTACTCCAGGGCTGCCGTTCATACAGTGCGAGTTCGGATTTTATTCTCTTGAAGCCTGGGCGGCACAGGGCATGCCTCAGGGCGTATCCCATCAGGAACTGTTCGGATTTGAGCCTTCTGGAGGACAAGGGCTAGGCGGCCTGGGCTGGTGCGAAGCGGCATTTCATCCGTGTTTCGAGGAAAAGCTGATCCAGGACCGCGGGGATCTTGAGGTTGTGCAGGATGCCCATGGCAGGCACGTCCTTTGTTTCAAGGGGCGCCGAAACGGTTTCATGCCAGAATATCTTGATCATCCGGTAAAGGATATGAAGACCTGGGAGGAGAATTGCAAGTGGCGGATGGAGCCGGAAGCTCCTGGGCGCTTTGATTACTTGAAAGTTCGAGTGCCGGAATGGCGCAAAGCCGCAGCGGAGGGCAAGATGATCGCCCAGAGGCTGATAGGGGGCTTCATGTATCTGCGCAGTCTAATAGGACCGAGCGAGCTGCTCTACAAGTTTTATGATGAACCGGAGCTGATCCATGATTGCATGAAGAGTTGGCTCAAGCTTGCGCAGGCGGTGACACGGCGGCATCAGGAACACGTCACCTACGATGAAATCTACTTCGCTGAGGACATCTGTTACAACAATGGTTCTCTGATTTCCCCTGACATGATGCGCGAATTCCTATTCCCATATTACCAGGAACTCATCAATGGCGTCAAAGAGCGACAGCTCGACAGAAAACGCCATCTGTATTTCCAGGTGGATACCGATGGATGGGCCGTGCCGGTAATCCAGGTCTATCAGGAACTTGGAATGGACGCGATGAATCCATTCGAAGTGGCGTCGGGATGCGATGTGGTCGAGATTGGGAGGAAGTATCCCAATCTGGTGATGAGCGGCGGTTTGGACAAGCGCATTCTGACCGAGAGCAAGGCGGCAATTGATCGGATGGTAGACCGGATATTCCCCGTGATGAGGGAGAGGGGTGGCTACACTCCCACATGCGATCACGGTGTGCCTGCCGAGGTTCCTTACGAGAACTACCTGCATTACAGAAAACGCGCGTTGGAGTTCGCCAAATAGAAAGAACCTTATGATCAGCGTGAATACCACTTTGATTTATGCTGCGGGCAGGAATGTATTCGATGTGATTTATGAACTAAAAAGTAAGGAACTGTAATATGACATCACGAGAATTGGTAAAGGCGGCATTGGCTCACAAAGAGACGGAACGCATTCCGTACTGCATCCTGACAACAGGCGAGACCAATGATGAGATCAAACAGACCTATGGAGCAAACGATATCCAGACCTGGCTGGACAACGATGTTTTCCAAGTGCACCCGCCATGGTGGCGCTGGCATGACCTGGGCAAGGACTGGCTGGATTTCGACACGCCGACCACGCCGGAAAGAGTCAAGGGAACTGGCAACTATGAGGCGCTGATAGAACAGGTGGCGACGGTGCGCAAAACCACAGACAAGTATATTCTGGCCATGTTTTACGGCAGCCATTTCGAGAAAGCCAATTCTGCCAGGGGAATCGAGAATTTTCTATGCGATATCGCTCGTGATCTGGCCTTCGCAAAGCGGCTCTGCACTCGGATCATTGATCGGAACATGGTCATGCTGGAAAATATCCTCAATATTCAGGAAATCGATGGCGTATTGCTCGGAAGTGACTGGGGCTCGCAACAGGCGCCGTTGATGTCACCGGATGTCTGGGACGAGCTGATCCGGCCGGGTGAACAGCGCGAATACGACTTGATCCATGCTGCGGGCAAGGATGTGTGGGTACATTCCTGTGGATGCATCACCCCGCTGATACCTCGCCTCGTCGACATGGGCGTAGATGTGCTAAATCCTATCCAGCCGGAATGCATGGACATCGCGCAACTGAAAAGGGACTATGGCGACAAAATTTCTTTCTGGGGCGGACTCAGTACGCAGAAGACGCTACCGTTCGGTTCTCCCGATGATGTGCAGCGGGAAGCTCGGCAAGTGCGCGACATGATGAGTAGTGGCGGCGGCTACATCTTTGCTCCCGCCCAGGCCATACAGGGTGACGTTCCGCTGGCTAACATCCATTCCGTTCTCAAAGTGGCGCGTGAACCGCGAACCACATTTTATCAAACAAACCAACAATAGTCAAAAAGAGAGGTTTACAATGAGTAAAGAAGTAGCATTGAAGAATATCAATCTTGAACCTTGCAGCCGGTGGGCGCACACCCAATATTCACTCGGTTACCATCTCCCGTTTCTCGAACGGAGGGCAGGAGTGGAGAAAACGGATCCCCGTTTCGAAGTCGCATGGCGCGACGCATTGTCCATCGATTTCAACTGGAGCATTAATGACGGGTTGATCGATTGGGCAAAGACCGGACGTGTAACGGACTTGGGACATGCGTCCTACGCAGCGGATGGCACGGATCAGCGCACATCGCAGGAATGTCCGTTCAACTCACCGGAAGAGGTGTGGGACTTCGATGCCGTGGCCGAGTACGGTTTGCCCGATGAACGGGAACAGGTTGCTGCTTACGAAGAGCGCGTCCGGAAGGCCCGAACCGACATGCCCGGACAACTGACCCCAGGCGGTACGTACAAGACCATCGTGTCCGGAGCCATTCAATCCTTTGGATGGGACATGCTGCTCATGGGAGCCAGCGATCCGGCAAAAATGGAAAAGGTTTTCGACAACTTCTTCCGGCGAACAAAGTTTTTTCACAAATGTTGGGCGCAGACCAGCGTCGAGGTCATACTTACCCACGACGACTTTGTCTGGAGCAACGGCGCATTCATGCACCCAGATATTTACCGCAAGGTCATTATCCCACGCTATGCCGAACTCTGGAAAATCGCGCATGCCGCGGGGAAAAAGGTGCTTTTCTGCGCCGACGGCAATTTTACCGAGTTTGCCGGTGATATCGTAAACGCAGGGGCGGACGGTCTAGTCTTCGAGCCGATGAACGATTTCGACTTCATGGTCGATAACTTCGGCAAGAATACTTGCCTTGTTGGATCCTTCGTGGATTGCCGTGACCTGACGTTTGACAACTGGGAAAAGGTGCAGGCCGATATAAAGCGGACATTCGAACGGCTGAACGACTGCCGTGGCGCCATCGTAGCCGTCGGCAATCATCTCCCGGCGAATATCCCGGATGACATGCTCCAGCGCTATTTTGACGAACTCCTGTCATGTTTGGATTCACGCACAATGGATAAGAAACCATGAGTCAGCGGCTTGTATACAATCAACCCGCCGCAACCTGGTACGAGGGACTGCCCATCGGCACCGGACGGCTGGCAGCCATGGTAATCGGCAGTGTCAAACGTGAGCGCCTGGCGCTGAATCACGAATGGATCTGGACTGGAATCAATCGCAGGCGCGACAATGAGAAGACCTCCGACCGGCTTAACGAGGTGCGCGAGGCGCTGTTTGACGGTAACTATGAAGCCGGTACGCGATTGGGTAATGAGTTTTTCGCGGGTAAGGGTGGTTGCAGCGGTAAGCCCAGTCGTGTAGATGCCTACCAGCCGGCCGGAGATCTTTATATCGAGTTCAGTCACGACACGTATGAAAAATACCAGCGCGTGCTGGATCTCGAACGTGCTGAAGTAACCGTCTCCTACAACACAAAACAGGCCTTTCTTCACCGGGAGTATATCGCACATCTTACCGAAGACCTGATCCTGGCCCGGTTTCATGGCGAGGGCAAGCCTTTCACCTGCACAATCTGGCTCGACCGAATTTTTTCCCCGGATTGTCAGATCACGCATGATGCAACCGAGGACAAATTGGGTATGACCGGCAATATCCAGAACGGCATCGATTTTCGGGTTGAAGCACATATTTGGACTACAGGGGGGCGAAGACAAGTGGACAACAGCCGCGCCCGACTGTCCTTGATCAATGTCACCGAAGTGATTGTCGCTGTCAACATCGGTACTTCAGCCGGTGGAGGCAGCGCCGCCGCCGAATGTGCAGAGAAGAATCTTTCCACACAGGATTGGAAGAAACTAACGGAGAGTCATAGAAAAGAATACGCAGCCCACTACGGATCAATGTCGTTGTCTCTGCCGTTTAACGAGCCGAACCATACGACCGACAAACGCATTGAGGCCATGCGTACCGGTGTGGATGATCCCGGAATGGCTCTGCTGTTTTTCAACTATGGACGCTACCTGCTTTGCGCCTGTTCCGCCAATGGCGCGTTGCCCGCCAACCTGCAAGGGAAGTGGTGCGAAGATCTGAAACCCGCCTGGAACAGCGACTATCACCATAACATCAATCTCGAAATGAACTATTGGATCGCCGAACCGGCAGGCATGCAGAAGTACACCGAAGCCCTGTTCCGGTACATCGAGAGATTTGTCCCTCATGCCCGCCATGCGGCCCGCGATCTGTACGGATGCGAAGGTGTGTGGATTCCCCTGATGAGCGACGCCTGGGCGCGGGCCACGCCTGAAAGTTACGGGTATGGTGTCTGGATCGGTGCCGCGGCGTGGCTGGGCCAGCATTTCTGGTGGAGCTATGAATACAGCCAGGACCTCGAGTTCCTGCACGATCGCGCTTATCCGTTCATAAAGGAGGTTGCTGCATTCTATGAATCCTACCTGTTGCGGGACGAAAACGGTATCTTTCAGATCATCCCCTCACAGTCCCCTGAGAACCGGTTCACGGGTGGCGGCAACCTGCCAGTCACACTTTGCGTTTCGGCAACAATGGATATTGAACTCGCCCATGACCTGCTATCGCACGCAATACAGGCAGCCAAGCTGCTTGGAGTTGACACCGATAAACAGGCCGTATGGCAGGATTTTCTCGATCACCTTCCGGCACTGCAGGTCGGCAGTCGCGGACAGTTGCTGGAATGGAACCGGGAATTCGATGAAGTCGAACCCGGCCATCGGCACATCAGTCATTTGTTCGCTCTGTTTCCCGGCGACCAGCTTGATCCTCTCCGCACCCCGGAACTGTTCGAAGCCGCAGTGAAATCATTGGAATTGCGTCTGGCCAGTTTTGGTGGCCACACCGGCTGGAGTCGGGCTTGGGTTGCCTGCTGTATGGCGCGTGCCGGACGCGGCGACGAAGCTCTCGGACATATCAAGCACCTGATAACTGATTTTGCCACCGACAGCCTGCTTGACCTGCATCCACCACGAATCTTTCAGATCGACGGCAACATAGGCGGTGCCGCTGCCGTGCTGGAAATGTTACTGCAGAGTTATCACGAAGAAATAAACCTGCTGCCCGCCTTGCCGACTGCATGGCGCGAGGGATCGGTCAGGGGACTGCGTGCACGTGGCGGTTACACGGTCGATATCGAATGGGCAGATGGCCGGCTGACCAAGGCAACAATTATATCCAAAACCAACCGGACATGCACGGTTATCGCTCCGATCGCTGAATTCAAAGTGTTTTCCGAGAACGGCATGGAAATCACCTCCGAACAAAAGGACGGACTCCTGCGGTTTCCAGTAACCAGCGGACGTCCGGTCACTATACAATGATTATTAGAATGAAAAAATTAGCTGTGAACAATTGCAAAACTGCAAACACAGGCAAGCCCACTGTCATTCGGCATGGCAAGTGCCTGTGCTATTTCGCGTGCGAAAAGAGAGCGCTTGAAAACATCTCAGGATCAAAAGGTTGTAGGTCTTCCGGATTTTCTCCAAGCCCTACAAAAATCACAGGCAAATTGAACTCCTCCTGGATGGCGACAACTATTCCACCCTTGCCCGTACCGTCTAGTTTTGTCAAGATCAGGCCTGTCACACCGGAGGTGTTTAAAAATTCCTTTGCCTGCATCAGGCCATTGGTACCTATGCTCGCATCGATTGTCAGCCATACCGCATGAGGAGCTTCAGGATATACCTTTGAGATTACACGTTTCATTTTCGCCAGTTCATCCATCAGTCCCTTTTTAGTATGCTGACGTCCCGCCGTGTCAATTATGATAAAATCAAAGTTTTTTGCAAGTGCTGACTGAACAGCATCAAAAGCGACGGAAGAAGGATCCGAGCCCGGATTCGATGATATAACAGGACAGTCAGTTTTTTTACCCCAAAGTTTCAACTGTTCTACAGCGGCGGCCCTGAAAGTATCGCATGCGGAAAGCATGACCGTTTTTCCGTCATTCTTCCAGAGATACGCAAGCTTGCCCGCTGTGGTGGTTTTGCCGCTGCCGTTCACCCCGACAACAAGAATCACTGACAGTGAATCCGGCTTAAAAGAGGCTTCAACCCTGTTTTTATTAAGAATCGCAATGATATCATTCTTGGCAATATCAATTATGTCGTCGGATGTTTTTATGATACCCCGCTCATAGCGGTCTTTGATGTCTGAAACTATCCTTGTGCTTGCAGACACACCGAAATCAGCACCTATAAGTGCTGATTTAAGCTTTTCATAGGTTTCCTCATTCCAAACAGATGTCCCAGAGAAAATACTCCCTATTGACCTGGATAGAGAAGTTGCGGTTTTCTGCAAACCGCGCTGAAATATTGAAAAAACTGATTTCATTTAACTTGCATCGCCTCCCTGGCAGGTCTGGCAAGGCTGTCTTTTATCCCATTCAGGATTCCGTTAATGAAAGCTCCTGATTCCTCCCCTCCAAATGATTTCGCTATTTCAACCGCTTCGTTTATGCTGACAACAGGCGGTATATCCGGACAGAAAAGCATCTCATATGTCGCAATCCTCATTATGTTTCTGTCGACAATTGCCATCCTGTCTATTTTCCATTTCTTCGCGAATTTCTCGATACTGATATCAATGTCCGCCTTTTTCTCAATGGCTCCCCTTACAAGTTTTTCAGCGAACTCCTTGCTTTTCCTGAGAAGCCTGTTTTGCGGATATAATCCGGACTCTTCAAGCTGTGTCCAGAAATGTTCGAGCTTTGTATCGTCGAATTCATCATACAGGTCAAACTGAAAGAGGAACTGCATTGCAAATTCGCGGCCAAGACGCCTTGGATCCGGTTCTTTGTGTGAATTCAAGTTCTTATTTTGAAAATCCATTAATTCCCACCTGACTATTTCCCGGGCATTACCCGTATTAAGTTTACCATTTCTATTGCGGTCTTCGCAGCATCTGAACCTTTGTTCCCAGCTTTGGTCCCGCTTCTTTCAATCGCCTGCTCAATGTCGTTTGCGCTTATGACGCTGTTTATTACAGGGATACCTGAACCTAGAGAAAGCTGTGCAATGCATTTTGAAACTTCGGACCCGATAAGGGATGCGTGGGGAGTAGCCCCCTGGATTACAACACCCAAGGCTATTACAGCATCATATTTCTTTGCGGCAAGGAACTTCTGCACCGCTATTGGAAGCTCATATGAGCCAGGCACCCATGCAACATCGATGTCGCCCGCTTTCCCTCCATGCCTTACAATTGCATCAACAGCCCCTTCAAGCAGTTTGCTCACGAAAAACTCATTGAATCTTGCACATGCAATTGCAATACGAATGCCCTTCGCATCAAGAGTTCCCTCGTAAACGTTCTCAACTTGCTTGTTCATGAATCTCTCCTTTCAAGATAGTTAAAAAAAATGTCGTCGGACGTATATCGTCTCTTCATTCTTCATTCTTCATTCTTCATTCTTCATTCTTCATTCGTAATTCGTAATTCGTAATTCGTAATTCGTAATTCCTCAGATCATATGCCCCATTTTCTTCTTTTTAGTTGACAGATATTTCTCATTGTGTCTATGCGGCTTTATGACAATCGGAAGCCTTGATTGTATCTTTATGCCATATCCGTTTATTCCAACAATTTTCTGCGGATTGTTAGTCAGAAGGACAATGCTTTTTATTCCGAGATCTAGAAGAATCTGCGCTCCAAGTCCATACTCACGCAGATCGGGGGGGAATCCGAGTTTCTCATTTGCCTCGACAGTGTCGCATCCTTCTTCCTGGAGACGGTAGGCGTGGATCTTATTTGCAAGCCCAATGCCACGCCCCTCCTGTCGCATATAGACAATTACACCTGCTCCTTTTTCAACAATCAATTTCATCGCATTTTCCAACTGCTCACCACAGTCGCAGCGCTGTGAGTGAAAAACATCCCCCGTCAGGCATTCACTGTGAACCCGGACAAGGACATCTTTTTTGCCCTCCACATTTCCGTGGACCAGCGCAAGATGCTCCATGTTGTCAAGAGATGAACGATAAAGATGAAGCTTGAAGAGACCGTGCCTTGTAGGGAGATTCACAGATTGTTCCCTGAAAATAAGTCGTTCGTGCTTGCGCCTATAGGCGATGATATCGGAAATGGTGCACAAAAGCAGTTTGTGCTTCTTCCTGAATTTTTCAAGCTGGGGCAGGCGCGCCATCGAACCATCATCATTCATGATTTCACATATGACGCCCGCCGGATAAAGCCCTGCGAGTTTCGCAAGATCAACGGTCGCCTCGGTATGCCCGGCCCTCTGGAGAACGCCTCCGGGGCGCGCAATCAGCGGAAAAACATGTCCCGGTACGACGAAATCCGAACGGGTGGTTCCAGGATCGATAAGGGCCTCAACGGTTTTAGCTCGATCGAAAGCGGATATTCCGGTGCTTGTCCCCTCCCTGACATCAATACTGACAGTGAAGGCTGTGTGAAAAGGATCTTTGCTCGGAGCCATTATGTCTAGCTCAAGCTTTTTCGCCCTCTCCTCCGTAACCGGAGCGCAGATAAGTCCACGTCCATGTTTGGCCATGAAATTCACGGCCTGCGGTGTTATTTTCGCTGCCGCAATGACAAGGTCTCCCTCATTTTCACGGTTCTCATCGTCAGTGACAATGATCATCTTGCCCTGACGGAAGGCTTTAATCACTTTTTCAATATCATCAAATTCTATTTTCATTTGGTGCGATTCACTCTTCAAGTTTAATAGGCAGTTTTGTTTTTTCTAAAAAAAGATTAAAATGTTTGTCAAGATGAAATAACCTCAGATTGTTTTTCAAAGCCACAGAGCAGACAAAAATATCGTCATTTGGAATTGTCAAGCCCTTTTGACGGCATAATATTTTAAGCACGGCTGCGTGTTCCCAGTGTTCAGGGCTGAAGTTGATCCTATGGCAGAAACTAAACACATTTTTAATGTCCACACTCTCTTTTTCAGAAGCCCCTGAAAGAAGTTCAAATAATACTGGACATGTATAGGCAGCCGTCTCCATTTCAATAAATGAGGCAATACGGCTTTTAATATCAGCTCTGCCTTGTTTACGGAAAAATTCTATCCACGAGGACGTGTCAATGAGAATCATAGATGCTTAAATCCTCAAGCTGCTTGTTTGTCAGGCTATAGTCAGTCTTTCCGGACAAAACCTTTTCAAGTATCTCTTTTCTCCTGATCTCCTTGCAAAAACAGTCAATAGCCTTGGAGACAGCTGGAGACTTTTTCTTTAAATGAGTAAATTTCATTATTGTATCTAGACTTTTTTCATCGATATCAATAGTCATTCTCATAGAATATCTCCTTAAATATATGATAACAACCATATATTTAATCATCATATTATCAAGACACTTAACATCTATTGATTTTACAACCAAAAAAAAACCCCGAAAAACATCGGGGCGTGAAAATGCGTGACACAACATCTTCTCTCATCCAGACTGAACTGTCGGTTATGGAGTTGCACCATATCAGTCCCATTTTATGGGAGTCGCGGACTTTACCGCCGGTCAGGAATCCAAGCTGAAACACGCCTTGCGTCATTAACCGCAAACATCATCCACTGAATGCACTTCAGTATCTATTTGCCGGCAGTCAATCTCGAAAGAACTGTTCTTATCCAGCCCTTAACCTTGCCCCGAAGATTCATAAACAGTTTCAATTCAAAGAACTAAAAAACTATCTGCAACTTATATAATGAACTTTTCCGTCGCCTGATCAAAAATATGGGACTTCGACATCGAAACTGAAAGTTCGATATCATCACCAACAGATGTTTTCCTGTGTGCGTCAACCCGTGAAATGAAAGACTGTTCGCCAGCACTCAGGTAAAGGTAAGTTTCAGCACCCATTGGTTCAATAACTTCAACTTTCGCTTTTATCTTGGAAGCGTTCGGCTTGCTTTCAGCTTCAGGAGAACCGATATCCTCAGGTCTTACACCAAATACGATCTTCTTGTCAATTAACGGTCCAACAGCATCTTTCCATTCATCTGGGAGCTTTATCTGCATAGAACCTTCCTTGAAATAAAGGCTGCCGTCCTGTCTGATCAACACTCCCCTGAAGAAGTTCATTGGAGGCGTTCCGATAAATCCGGCCACGAAAAGATTTGCAGGGCGATCATAGACATTTAGAGGTGTGTCAACCTGCTGGATAAGACCGTCCTTCATTACAACTATGCGGTCGGCCATTGTCATAGCTTCAATCTGATCGTGTGTAACATATATCATCGTCGTTTCAAGCCTTGTGTGGAGCTTGCTGATTTCAGTACGCATCTGTACGCGCATTTTGGCGTCAAGATTGCTGAGCGGTTCATCAAAGAGAAATGCTTCAGGCTTACGCACGATTGCACGGCCCACTGCAACACGCTGCCTCTGTCCACCGGAGAGAGCCTTTGGACGGCGGTGCAGATAATCCTTGATCCCGAGAAGTTCAGCAGCTTCCTGAACTCGCTTGTCTATGTCGGCTTTCTTGAATTTGCGAAGCTTGAGCCCGAACGCCATGTTGTCATAAACGGTCATGTGGGGATAGAGGGCATAGTTCTGGAAAACCATAGCAATGTCACGGTCTTTAGGCGGGACATCATTCACAATCCTCGTTCCAATGCTTACTGTTCCGGAGGATATTTCCTCAAGTCCGGCAACCATCCTGAGAGTTGTTGACTTGCCACAGCCCGAAGGGCCTACAAGAACCACGAATTCCCTGTTTTTGATATAGAGATTTACATTGTCGACAGCTTTAACATTGCCGGGATAAATCTTACAGATATCTTTCAACGTTACATCAGCCATAGCACAAACTCCGCTCTAATTTTATTATTAAACGTTAAATTATAAACAACAATTATGGTAAATTATACTCATTTCCATGTAAATATCAATTAATTATGGAATTTTTGCTGAAAATATTAACTGTGCCCTTTGACTTCCCCTTACTGAATTCCCGACAATAATACTTTCAGCGCCCCTGAGGTCTTTGATGGTTATACTCTTCTCCTCAGCACGAAGTCCGCTGATTGTCTTCATTCGCCAGATCCCCGGAAGAAGACCGCACTTAATCGAAGGAGTGCTCCATCCGTTTTTACCTAAAATGAAAATATTCGTTATCGCACCTTCAGTAACTTCCCCTCTTTCATTAAAGAAAATTACTTCGTCAAAGCCTTCGGAATTGGCTTTCTTAAATTCAGTGTCATAGAATTTCCTGTTCGTAGTCTTATGATAAAGGAAAACATCCTTTGAATTCACAGGAGTTTCTGAAACTTTCAATTTCAATTCTTGCTTGTCCCATCCAGCTTTTTCCAGCATTGCATATTCGGTCTTCACCCTGCCGTCCTTAGATAAAATAAGCCGGACTCTGGCATATTTTATTTTTGATAACAATGACTTGAGTCTTCTCAAAGCCTTGTTTGAAAGTTCCTCATTCCATTTCCTTCCGAAATAAATCTGCGAATTCCGCGCACGTTCAAGATGTTCCTTTAGATAAGCAAATCCACTGCCATTCTCCCAGAGAATCGTTTCTAGAATATCAAAATCAGGCGGATTGAAATTGGCGAAACCGCTTTTCATTATGCACTCAAGCCATTCTTTCCGAGGTTTCGAATCAGCCACAATCCCACTGCCAATCCCAAGTTCAGTCTTGCCTCTTGTGCAAAGGAAAGTTCTTATTGCCACATTCAAACACAGATCTCCGTTCGGATTGAAACAGCCGATTGCACCCGTATAGATTCTTCTCGGGGATGCTTCAAGATCCGATATTATTTCCATAGCTCTTATTTTCGGTGCGCCCGTTATGGATGCGGGCGGGAAAGTCGCCCCAAATATTTCAACAAGCCCGGTTTCAGATTTCAGTTCCCCATTCACACCGCTCACCATCTGGTGGACTGTCGGATAGGTATCCACGCGGAACAGGGGATCTGCAGATATCGAACCGGGCTTGCATATTCGTCCGAAATCATTCCGGACCATGTCGACAATCATAATGTTTTCAGCACGGTTCTTTGGATCATCTGCAAGTTGCGTCGCCGTCATTTCATCTTCTTCAAAAGTCAAAGCGCGGCCCGCAGTTCCCTTCATCGGCAAACTGCTGATTTTGCCTGAAAGCGATTCGAGAAACAATTCAGGTGAATTTGATATTATTTTAAATTTTCCGGCATTTATAAAAGCTGAATATGGAACAGGATGCGAAACGCAGAGATTCATGAAAAACTGCTCCGGATTGTCCAGTTGTCTTCCAGAAACACGGAACGTGTAATTGACCTGATAAGTTTCACCGTCATAAATATATTTCTTTATTTTTCTGACATCGGATAGATATTTTCCTTTCCCTATTTCCGGATACAACTTCACAGCCTGGTGCCGTATCTTGAAGTCTGCTGGAACTTTAAATGCGGAAACCCCACTGTACGAGGAAAGCCATAGCAGAGGGAACCTTCCATTGATTTTTAAAGTTTTGTTTGCAGGATCAAAGGCCCTTGAAGCTTCATACGATATGAACCCTGCAACATGCAACCCATCTCCCAAAGATGATTCAGCCCATTTCAAGGCAGAAATGATTCCATCGGTTCTTGAAACAGACACAGTCTCGACCGGGTCTTGGAACAATCCCCATTTCGTTTTCTTCCCAGGCAGCCTGCATACAACCGTCCCAGTCTTTCGAAGAGTTTCTTCCATATAACCTGTATAATACCCTAAGTTGATAATCCCGCAAGATTCCGATGGATATTGGATGTTCAAATATTGATTACCTCCGTTATCGGGACTAATTTTCAAGAGTACAGCTAATCTCATTAAAAGGCCAACATGTTGAGAAATATATTACAAAGCCTTGATGGACCAATTAAAATGCGTTGGAAGCTGGTCATCATATTGTTCATAATTGGACTTTGCATTCACTCGGTTGTTTTTTTCAGAGTACATCATGAGGGTGATGAGCTTATTTACAGGACACTGGTCGAACAGTTGGACAATGGCAAGGGATATACGCTCCAAGGAAGTCCTTTGTTGGAAAAAGGACTAATTGATAGGACTCAATATGACCAGCCCCTTTTTTTCCATCCGCCCGGCGGAATCGCCCTTTACTGGGTGTTTTACCGGATATTCGGGGACTTTGGTTTTTCCCTTGTCCAACTTTTTTCCTATGCGCTGTTTTTCTGGAGCATGCTCTTTCTGGCCAAATCCCTGAATTTAACTTCATCAAACATATCTCTGTTACTTGTGGCAAGCCTTTCCGCGTTCAGTCCGATCATGTCGCACGTAATTACAAAATTCTGGCTTGACGGTCCGTTATTGGCCTTCACCACATTAGCTGTCGCTCTATATGCCTGGGCATGTACACATAATAAAACCCGCTGGGTTGTTATAGCCGGCTTGGCTTTAGGATATGCCAGCCTTATCAAAATAACAGCATTCCTCGTCATTCCAGGAATGCTCCTCATGAGCTGGTATTTATTAAAGCCGCCTAAGCGTGTGATGTTTGTCCGTTTGGGTTTGCTTTTTCTGGCAACTGCACTCCTAGTTCAAGCTCCATGGGAATTATGGCAGTGGATCAAAGTCGGATCTCCTTTCCCATCATGGGCTGGCAGACCTTCCGTAACCCTTATCGAAAGCAACAAGTATATACGCTATCTAACAGAGATCCGGTCTCCATGGGTATATTTGAAACTAACCTCTGTAATCATTTGGACCAGCATCCCCACCCTCTTCCTTTTTGCCATCCTGTGGCAAAATAAATCCCTGCGATTGCTGAGGATGTCTCTGCTGATATGGATACTGACAGTTCTAGCTTTCCACATAGCTCTCGGGTTTATAGGCTACTCAAAAGTGTTGCGCTACGCGATCCTTATGACACCAGCCATCATCATGCTGTTTTCATCATTGCTGGATGAAGCCTTTTACAGATTTAGGAATGAAGAAAACTCTCCAATCACTGGGGCGTTAACCATAATTATAAGTGTTTCCCTGCTAGCATATGTCATGGAAATAGCCACAGGTATCCATGTGTCGCTTTTTTCCCACAGGGATATAATCTTCCCCATGATGGGCGGATCCTGGATGATGCAGTGACCGGGCTTTCCTCAGCACAGTGAATCTTCCGTTCGTAGTAGCGCAATTTATTGCGCGTTCCACAATACGGATAACTTCTAAGCTGGGCGTTTTAAGTCCAGAAAGGTTTTATATCACAAAAGTATGTTGGGCTTTAGCCCGACTTTTCTTAAGCTCCTGAATAAGCGGGTTCTCCAAGTTATTCAACGGAGAAGAATGAACCTCTCTGCCCTGATAACCTCGTATAAATCCAACAAAACATCCAAATCCTTCATCGTTGGACATTCCGCGCCTACTCCTCTCGTAGCTTCTCAGCGAAGTGGGGTTGGATATTGGATATTCATACCCCCAGGATCAATTGTATAAATCCTCTCCAGCTCCGGTCCGGTGTACCTGAGCTTTACATGGTTATCATGATCCAGCTTGTCGATAAGCTTGGGCCTGCGGGCGGAAACAAAAATAACTTTCGAATGGAACGTACTGAATATCTCTTCAGAGGCATAAAGCATCTTGCCCTCAGATATTTTCTTCCATATCCTGTATTTCTGTGGGGAATGCAGATACATGAAATACGGTTCAAGAAAGACAAGATACCGCTGTTCCGGTGCGCCATAGAAAAGCATGGGACTGTCATCCCAGTCAACCGTAAAAACAATTTCACCCGGTTCGGTATTTCTTTTTATCCATTCGGCGGCCCCTTCATATTTCGGCTGATCGAGATAAAGGACTTCCCTGAGTTTCAGCACGGTAATCAATGCTATTCCAACAAATAAGAGAACAAAGACTGTCTTCTTGACCCTGCTGTTCAGAGGATTCTCTCCCCTGCCCCAGTACGAGAGAATGAACACCGCCGAAATCGGAGCATAATATTCAATGAACCTCTGACACAGTATGCTTAGAATGAAATATACTGATGTCAGTACAAGCAGAGAAAGAGTCATCCAGTCCATCGAGAAAATCTTCTTCTTTCTTACTGCATCGTAAATCGTATAGCAAGTCAGAAAAGCAACAGGAATAAATCCCTGCATGACCCTCTTCAGTGTCATCGGATATAGTTCGAAGCCCTGCTCTATTACATCATTCCCGAATCCAAACAGCCTTATTTTTAGGACCATTACGTTTTGAATAAAAATCCCTTTTATGTTTGCAGGAAAATACGGATTCAATATCAGGCCGGCAATCAATCCAAACAGTACCCACACTGACATGAAATCAGTTATCTTGAAAGACTCCTTCTCCTTCCACCTCCTTGCGATGTCAAAAACAAGTATAACCGGAAGAAGTTGCCAGCTCCCGGTGTGGCTTATTGCGTAAAGATAGGAAACCGTCATCAATCCTATGCGGTTGCCACGGAGTGCAAAGAATAGGGCCATCGGGAGGAAAATCAGCGCAAAAAGATACGAACGGCAGAAAGTCAGTCTTTCAAAAAAAAGGCAGCCCGCAATGAAGAGCATGAAACACATGGCTGGAAAAATGTGCTTTCTTATTCCGATCTGCCGGAGAAGAATACCCCATGCGATTGCAATAAGGAAAACTGTGGCAAGGACTGCGACTTTCGCCCCTGTGAATTTACCGAAAAGGCTGATGAATGGGATGAGCCAAACATGGAAGAGCCATTCCTTGTCGAAAAAAGAATCGGTCCAGATTGAACAGACAGCCCATGGAAAATCCTTAAGGACAAACCCCTTTTGACCCATAACTTTAGAGATCTGAACATGAAAATATGAATCAACACTTGGGAGTGACTTCGTTCCGTAAATTACGAACAGTACACAAAACACCCAGAATAAACTTCCGAGCAGAATCCATGATATGTCCTTTAATGTCAGTTTCACAGGGATTTTAAATCCAATTTCTCCGTTATCACTTCAAAAATATAAATTCCGAGGCATCGTGTGTTTAAATTACTGTCTAATCATAAAAATAAAAACTTTTAATGCAACATAGCAAAAAATGGAATTCCTGTCAATGCGCTCGGAGTTCCGGCTTGATTTTGCAATTCACTCAGCTAAAACTCAACTAACGAACTGGCACGCGATATGCTAAATAAATATTCAGTCCTATTTACATAAAACAATACAAGGAGGTGAAGAGATGTTCGGATAGGCGGAATGGAAATAAATCATTAATAAATATTTGAAACATGAGAGGTCGAAATGAAAATTGTAAAAACAGTGAAACGTTCATTTGTTTTTATTGCCGCATTTATCTTACTTGCATCCTTCAGCGGCGCAGAACTTCTTGCAGATGTCATTGCTTCAGTTGACATCCATGACCGGGTCGGCGACGGCTGGCATATGTATACCAGCTCCAGCGTGAGCTCCGACGGCACCATAGTAGGAACCACCACCTTGAAAAACTACAACAACCTCAGAGGTTTCACAGGCGGTCTTTTCGTAGTGGCCGTTGACAAAAACATGAATCCTATATATACCACGGACGTACATCAATGGGGCATCAATTCAGCATTCTTCTCCAAATGCCGCAGCAAAACCGTCACTTGGAACGATAAGATACCTGACGAGTACCTGAAGGATCTCGCCAGCATAGCCATCATACAGCAGCACACCCCGACACAACGTGTATGGGTATGGATATATGAGAACCGAAACCTGATTATTGAAAAGGCGCAACTGTTTGTTGAGTTTTTCAAGAAGGCCAAAGCGCATGAGCTTACAGATGATGATATCTGGCAGGCAGTATCTGAGGTTGCGGAACTTCTTCAAAACACCAACAGCGACGTATGGGCGATTGAACATATCGGAGATCTCGCAGGGATAGCCCGGCAGATTTATGATCTTGCAAAGAAGGAACCTGAAAGCTGGATCCCCGAAAACGTAGATGATGCAAAAACACTCGTCAACTCCATCATTGCACTGACGGAAAAGGAACTGGACTGGAACAATATTGATGAAGTTGAACTGCTGGTCGAAGATGTAATCTCATTAATGGAACATCCGAAGGGCTGGATTCCTGAAAACATGAAAGACGTCCAGGCAATCATTGAAAACATCTACGTGCTTGTGAAGGACGAACCAGTTCCAAGCGAAGTGAAAAACATAATAACCATAATAATCGACAGGCTCGATAGAATGAACAACTGAATAACCGATATCAGCGTTGCTCATCCTTCCCGATAAATTCGAGATGAGGCGATTAGACTAAAAAAAAGAAAGATGCAACATCTGCGGATCCTCGGATGGATCCGCAGAAATATTTTACAGATATCCCCATGCAGGCCTTCGTTTTGGAATCGGACCAGAATGACCCCAGTTTTTTTCAACTAAGACAGTGCCGGGGACTTTAAAAGCTGTTTTTGCCGTCCAGTCCCTGATAATCAATATTTTCTGTCAGACTATAAATACTCTATATTGGAGGCATTGACATAATGGCTATTGTTTTCTCTATATCCCGGATGGCATTGGTCATTTCCTGACCGATCAGGTCCAGGCGGGCCAAAGTGTCAATCCTGGATTCCACTTGCTCGTATTCTTTCGGAGTAAACAGATCCTCCATAAGCCGGCAGGCGTTGCCCAGGCTGATCAGCACAACATCGTGTGCATCTGGAATGTCATCACCGAGAATCAGTTCCCGCAGACGGGTACGCACTTCTTTGACTTCGCGATCATCCATGAGCGGATAGCGCTCCACTTCGAAAACGCAGAGAATACGCCGATTTTCCTGTTTGAGGATACCCTTACGGATCAGCCTGGACAATACCAGTTCCCCGATGTGCCCCTTCCACTTAGCGAGTCGTTCCAGCCAGTAAGACGTAAGTTGTGTTTCTGTTTCATGCTTCAGTTCAAGCAAGGCATCGTCGAGGAGCGCGTCTCCAGTTGGTTTGGACGAAGTAACTTTCAGGATCGTCAGATCCAGGGATGTCATCTCCGTATCGATCCGATCGCAAAGTGCCAGTTCCATCAGCACGGCGGCGGCTAGAGCATAATCCAGCGCGGCTGTCGGTATGTGTTGTTTAGTGATACCCTTTTTCTCGTCCAGGGCAAGCAGGAAAATCTCTTCGGCGACAGTAAGCTTTTCGCGTGCCGCATTAATCGGCTTCGTAGGCACGGCCGATGCAGGGCAAGTGCCGATGGCTTCGGCCATTGTTGCGTAAACCGGCAGAATAGTTGAGAATCCAGCCACCTCAAGAAGCTGCCGAACTTGTGGAGTGGGATTGGCAAGTGAAAATTTTCCCTTAGCCTGCTTCATCCGCTTGGCTGCGGAAAGGAACACCCGCAGTCCGGCACTGCTCACGTATTCCAGCTCTGATAAGTCCAATACTAAATGAAGGGAGCCACCGTTGATGAATTCTGAGACATGCTGATCCATTTCCGTAGCAGTTGCCGCGTCCAATCTGCCCTTTGGTTGAAGAATGGTGATGTCTCCCTGTTTTCTCTCATTGATCGTCATTATTGCTCCTCTTCTTTTGATTTATATATGTTGAGCTTCGTTCTTTTCTGCATTTGTCTTTGTTTCAAACCTCTGCTAAGCGTACAAAAATATGTAACCGGTCAGCACTCATCGTTCAGACGGGAAAGGATGCTGATGTCTTCTAGCGTGGTGAGGTCACCTTTGATTTCTGTACCTGCTGCGATTTGTTTGAGAAGGCGGCGCATGATTTTGCCGGATCGCGTTTTGGGAAGAGCCTCAGTAAACCGGAGTTCATCAGGTTTGGCCACGGCCCCTATTTCCGACGCCACACGCTGGCGCAATTCCTCGCGGAGTTCACCAGACGGGGCGACCCCTGACCGCAGGGTGACAAAGGCTACCAGCCCTGCACCTTTGATGTCGTCTGGACGGGCCACTACGGCGGCTTCCGCCACAGCAGGATGTCCGACTAGGGCTCCTTCGACCTCGGCAGTTCCTATGCGGTGACCGGATACATTGATGACGTCGTCCAGGCGGCCGACGATCCAGAAATATCCGTCCTTGTCCTGTCGCGCACCGTCACCCGTGCAGTAGTATCCGGGAACCTCTGTCCAATATACTTCATGATATCTTTGCGGATCACCCCAAATACCACGAAGCATGCTCGGCCATGGACGGCGGATGACAAGTTTCCCCTGGGTATCTGGTGGTACAGCCACGCAATTATCGTCAACGATTTCAATTTGGACGCCGAAAAATGGCAGGGTGGCTGAACCCGGTTTAGTTGCCACAGCTCCAGGGAATGGTGCAATCATGATGCTGCCGGTTTCGGTCTGCCACCATGTGTCCACGATGGGGCAACGCATGCCCCCGATAGTTTCATAGTACCACATCCAGGCTTCCGGATTGATCGGTTCACCGACCGATCCCAATAGACGGAGTGAAGTAAGTTTGTGTTTTTTTGGCCATTCACTTCCCCATTTCATGAATGCGCGGATCGCAGTCGGCGCCGTATAGAAGATTGTCACGCCGTGCTTTTCTATAATGCGCCAAAACCTATCGGGTTCGGGAAAGTTGGGCGCTCCTTCATACATTAGGACAGTGGCACCGTTCATGAGCGGGCCATAGGTAATATAACTGTGACCGGTAATCCAGCCGACGTCGGCCGAACACCAGTAGATGTCGGATTCACGAATGTCAAAAATATATTTGAACGTCATGGCGGTTCCCAGCAGGTATCCTGCCGTACTGTGTATGATTCCTTTCGGCTTACCCGTTGAACCGCTGGTGTAGAGGATGAATAGAACGTCTTCGCTGTCCATATGTTCAGGCGTGCATTCCGGAGAGACATATTCCATCTGCTGGTGCCACCAGATATCGCGGCCTTCCTCAATGTGGACGTCTATGCCGGCCCGGCGCAGGACGATTACTTTTTCAGCCGTGGCGCATAGAGGATATCCATTCAGATCCTTGATGGCAAAGGCTTCGTCAACGGTTTTCTTGAGCTGAACAATGGACCCGCGGCGGTAACTGCCGTCGGCGGTGACAACTATCTTTGCCTGGCAGTCGGCAATGCGCTCGGCAACTGACTGGGCGCTGAATCCACCGAAAACGACTGAGTGAATTGCTCCGATCCGGGCACAGGCCAGCATGGCAATTACTGCTTCTGGAACCATTGGCAGATAGATAAGTACACGATCCCCCTTGCCAACACCTTGACGGCGCAGCACATTCGCGAAGAGGCAGACCTCCCGGTGGAGTTGCTTGTAGGTGATGACTCGTTCCTCTCCCGGTTTGCTGCGAGATGCTGGTTCTCCTTCCCATATGATGGCCGCCTTGTTGGCCACCGCCGTGTCCAAATGCCGGTCAAGGCAGTTCACCGATGCGTTCAACTTGCCTCCGATGAACCATTTTACATTGGGTGGATTCCATTCGTGCGTGGCATGGAACGGAGTCTCCCAGATCAGATTGCGTTCCGCCTGTTCCGACCAGAATGCGTCCGAGTTATTAATCGATTCCCCGTACATTTTACGGTAATCGTCCATGGAGGAAATCCGCGCCTTCGCAGCAAAATCAGACGGAGGAGCAAACTGCCTGGTTTCGTGGAGAATGGCTCCGATATTGGCCGCCTGTTCAAGACCGGCCATGCGAAGCATTTCCTGGACGAATGGAGTCGGATTAATTATTGAAAAACCGCCTTTGCGGGCTTTGCGGATTGCAATCAGGCAGATGCGAATAAAGGCGGATGCCACATACTCCACGGTTGCCAGATCAAAAATAATTGTGAGGCTTGGGCTGCCGTTGACCATTCCCTTGCCTGAAGCTCGAATGGAGGAGACCTTCTCTTCAAATGTACGGGCTGCAGCGGTACTGGTATCACTGTCCATCCGTCCCGAAAACTTGCAAGTCAGAAGTTCACGTTGCGGGTCAAAACTGTAATCGATCATCCTGATATCCTCCTTAAAATGCTGGTGCAAGACTAACTTGTTGTTCTTGACAACGCCTAATTTAGTTGGATATAATAAGCCGTTAGAAGGAATATTCAAGAGAGCAGGATTTTCTCAAAGTGCCATATATTGAGCCCATCCACAAAAACAACCCTTTTTGGAGTTGATTTCATCAAGGCCACGCGATGGATCATAGGGGTCATGCCATTAAAGTTCCTGTCAAACCAAAAAAATATCTATTTAAAGGATATCTTCAAATCCTCACTTCAAGAGCATTTCTGTTGGACAAGAACCATAATGCGTGCCCTCCGTCTTTTCCCACAGTGTGTATTTCTAATTGTCGCCACGGGTATTTATAGTTGTCGCTTGACGGTCATCTTCGGATTCAAGAATTCAACTGCTGTTGATGCGCCGATTGATTATATGATAGAAGCCATGAGCAAGACACCACCGTGGAATTCTGCCCATCGAAACCTCCGAGAACGTGAAATAAAATGCAACATTTTATGCTTATCTTAACTTAATGTCATGTATTAAATTAGAATGGCACCGATGCCGTTAACTTAAGCGCAACACTATAATAATCAAGCAATAGCAAATTAATTGCTATTTTTTTTAATTTTAATAGTGTAATTACAAATAACCGTACTACGGTATATTGTAATTAAATTAATAAAAGGAGGGGCCATGAAGGAATCGGAAATCAGGAAAATCATCTTTCAGACGATGGAGACGCACCTGGAACTGCAGCTCAGGGCGATACGGCAGATGATCGGGACGGAGGAGCTGCCGCCTCCGGTGAGGATTAAGCGGGGGTTGCGCAAGGATTCCCTGGTTGACCTGAGTGTCAAGATATTGGAGGATGCCGGAGAGCCCCTGCACCTGAATCAGATAAGCAAAATGCTCATGGAGAAGTACGGCAGGGTTGCCGACCGGGACAGCCTGGCCAGTTCCCTCGGCAAAAAGGCGAAGGACGGGGAACTCCTAGTGATGAAAGGTGGAGGCGTCTTTGACCTTAAAAGAAAGTCGGTGAAGAAATAAGTTCAGTGCGGAAGGAATCTGGGGAAAGCAGAAGGGATGGGAAGATTGGCACCGCCAAAATGATATTCCTTTTCCTGTCGGTGGCCCTCAACACCGAAAAGAAGAGCATCCATGAGATATTGAGGAAGTGCTCCTTCGATTCCGGAGAGGAATGGAGCGTATCCCCGGCCGGCTTCTGCAAGGCCAGAGCGCGCTTTTCCCCTCAGCCATCTGCACAGGCTCTTCGGATGGATTGTCGCAAGGCTTGAAAATCTCCTCTCCGATGACAAAAACAGATGGAAGGGCTTCCGTCTGGTCTGCGCCGACAAGACAACACTGGCCCTGCCTGAATGGCCGGAACTATGGGAGAAGTTCGGCTGCCACAAGGCCAGGAAACATCTCGGTCCGGTGGGGTCGAGTTCTGCTGCCTGTTCTCCGTCTTCACAAGAGCGCCGCTGGCTTTCGCCTTCGGCAAGTCATGCACATCGGACGAGCGTCTCTTCACCCGCCTCGCGAAGAACATCCGGAAGGGAACGGTGATTCTCCTGGACAACGGGTTCTACGCCTTCAGGATTTTCGAGCTCGTGTCGGACAGGTCTTCCCATTTCATAATTCCTGCCTCGGTCTCGCTGAAACCGAAATTAGTGGAACAGGTTGGCCCCGGGGACTACCTTGCCGAAATAAGGGACTCGAAGACAAAGAGGAGTATGATCGTCCGTGTCATATATGTCTACAGGAAAGTATTCAGGAGGAGGCGCATCGTCACATCCTTCATCGACCCGGCAAAGTTCCCGTCTTCCGAAATAGCAGACCTCTATCACCTGAGATGGACCATCGAGACGTTCTACCGGGAGTTCAAAGTCGGCATGCAGGCGAACGTCTGGCATTGCCAGAAAGTCGACTCGTTTGAAAAGGAGCTCGCTTCAAAGCTCATTGCAGTCTGCCTTGTCAGGCTCGCCTCGGAAGCCTCCTCGAACTCGCTCGGACTCATGCCTTCGGACATAAGTTTCGCAAAAGTATTTACCGAGGTGAAAATCTTCCTGCGGAAAATCACCTCCACAATCCATCCTGGGAACTTCGCCTCATGCCATTTCGAACTCATGTGCAGGTGCGCGAAATATCTCGTCGACATAAGACCGGACAGATCCTTCCCGAGGGACAAGCAGCTTTACAGGAGAATCTCCAGGAACTTGCAGAAGAAAAGAGCAGGTAGACCGCCCATAACAATTGACACGAAGAAAACTCCAAGACCGGAGTTGCTGCCCTCGGTAAATGGGGTTATCTTTCTCTTAAGTTAACGGCATTGGAATGGCACCGATTTTATCAACACACCCAGTTTAACACTTACTCATTTTATGCGTATAAGGGCTCTTTGTGGAGTGAATTGATATATAACACAATGTATATCAATGCGTTAAGTGTTAACTACACAGGGCACGCACTATTTCAGGGAAATCAAAATCAGTATTCCTAAAACAAGAAAAAATATTCCAGTTACAGTCTTCCCGATGACAACATTCTGCTTGGACCAGCTGAGCATGGTGGCAAGTTCTGTTCCTACATATGCTGCGATAAATACTAAAAGCAGGGGAATGATGAACATCACGTTGTAAACGATAAGATAAAACAGCCATTTGCCTGACATGGGATATTCTTTAGCGAACAGCGAAAGGGCGGGAAGGTAGACCTGTCCAGTACATACGCTCTCAAGAAGTGTTACAAGAAATCCTGTTACTGTTGCCCCAAAGGCAAGATGAGTAAAATGTACGCCTTCCCTCATAGTTTTGTGAATCCTGCGTTTCAGGTAATCTGGAAGTTGCAATAGCACACCGCCTGCCATACCGGTACTCCTGTATATCAATGCGTCTCGGAATGATATGACAGCCAATACCAATAGCAATGCAACCATTCCCAGGTTAAAAACATTCTGTATAGTTTCATATCCGGAAAATAATTTTATGAAATGCAGTATTCCCAACCCGAGAAGAAGGTATGTCAGAAAGCATGCCATGCAATAAACTGAGCCGAAGAACACAAGCTTTCCGCCTTTGACTCCAGAGATCGCAAGGATGCTCATGAAGAAGACCAGAGCGGAGAACACACAAGGGTTTATCCCGTCCAAAAGTCCGGCGATAATTAGGATCCCGAGAGTTATCTTGTCGGAATGTCTTTTCAGTATCTCCTTCTTTTCCGCCTCATTGCTTATCTTGAAGAAATCGTCTTGCAGCTCGTGTTGCTTCAACGATGTTTTGATTTGCTTAAGAAGTCCGGATTCTATGCTCTTATATCCGTTCAACGCATGTCTCCCGTTGACTATCATGCAGACCGTCTCATTGCCTCGGATGTTAAGTTTGTCGCGGCGATACGCAAACCTTAGGAAATTGTCCATAATTGCGGTATCGTATTTTTCGATCCTAAATCTGCCATGAAAATCCTCCTCGATTTTCGGGATTACGAACGTGTCAATCATGCGGCAGTCGGAACAGCCTGCCTGATGAAAGTATTCGATGATTGGGTAGCTCGGAGTATCGGCCCGGGACGTGAATGAAGTTTCGGGATGGTATCCCGAATTGCTTTCAAAGGAATTATGAAATGAAACCGCTGCGTTTTCGGTAGCTCTGGGAACCTCCCCGAAGCTTTTTTCCGAGATGTTATCCCGAATTACCTCATCCTCAGCAATTGTGGCTGAGATAATAATCTCCAGCGGAGGCCAGCCGCTAGGCGTCAATACCGGAATCTTGATTGTGCATTTCATGTCTCCAAGATTTTTCCCGGGGGTAAATCCAAAAAAAATACTCAACCCTTTTTCATTCGAAGAAGATTTAACTTCAACCGGATACCCGCATTCAACCTTCGGTTCTCCGAATTCAGCCCCCTTTTCATTCGGTATGACTTGGAATTCCCGCCTACACAAAGATCTAGGTCCAATTCTCCCCAGATAGATGAGATTCGAAGGTCTTGTCTCAGCGAAAGGAACAGCTGTTCCGCTGAAGGCGAACATCAGAAATCTCTGTTTAGGATCATTGGTTTCAATGAAGAAATTCTTCGAATACGGCCCCGACAGCGTACCCGGCGAAAGCTTGAGGTTGACTTCTGTGGTTTTGCCGGGAGCGATTTCCTTTTCAGAAACGCTTATCTTGACACATCCACCACAGGTCTTGCTAATCCCTTTTATGACAAGCACCTCATTGCCCGTGTTTATTATGGTGAACGAGCACGAAGGAGAATCCTTGCCCTGATGCGTCCCGAAGCTTTTATTGCTTTCTCCAATTGTAGTTGCTATAGGTGCTGCACAGGTAGCATATGTCACAATCATCAAAAATAAAACATGTAAGAATTTTATGTCTCCTGCGGGTAATTTCATTATTTCCTTTGTTGAATAAAAGCATTGTCGCCTCAAAAACAACCGGCTAACAGTTATCACAGACCATTGACAAAGGGCAGTTTCTAAAGATGATTGTCGCAACCGCTAAATGCACAGGGTAAAATCTACTTCTTTGAAGCTTCCGAGTTTGCGGGTTTCTATGGAGTTGCTGATTTTGATTCTGGAGATTCCGGAACTTTAAGCATTGGTTCCTTTGATTCCGGGAAAATCCGCCAACGTAAAACGAAGTATTTTACCCCTAGTTGGATATTCTATGCGCTGCATCATTATTTTAGTTTATGTGAAACTTTTTAACACCCCAAGACTGACCCCTGCCTTTCCCATGGAGCAGCCATAACCTTCACTTCACCTTGGTTGGAAGGGGGGCTATTTCTTCAGTTCAAAAGGTTTCCCTTCAGAATCAACTTTTATAAAATCTTGTTTTTCTGGTGAAAAAACTCTGTAGGCAACCTGAACTTGATTAATGTCAGGGTTAATGTAGAAAATAATATCTGATGGATATTTAACGTTATAAAAAAGTTTCGGTAACTGAATCCTTATTTTTACATTTATAGATATTCTTGATTCGATGTCTGTCCATTCAAGAATATTTTCCCTATCAGGAATCTGCCTAAAAGAGCCATTATAAACCTTACTTCCTCCAGGGAGCAATTCCCCGCAGTACGCTATCGAGGTTGCTTGAGATGCACAAAGAATTATCTCGCTAACTTTGATTTTTTTTAATCCAATATTTTTGAATTCAACGCTATACCTCAACGAATTATCAGCATCTGCAGATACGCATCCAGCAAGACAAAATGTTGTACATAACCCCAAGAGACAGATAAAATTATTCATATTAAAATCCTTTCCATATTTAAAACCAGTTTGTTCCAGGAAGGTAATTAACACGACCTTCAGTTGTATGTTCATCAACAGTTCTCCTAATAGCATAATGTATCGTGGAAAGGTCAACTCCCAAGAATGATATATTAGCACTTTCAGTTTCAAACAGCATTGAAACTGACGGGTGATTGGGGACTCCTCCCAAATTTCCCCTATCGCCATAGGTTAAACCATAGGTAAATTCCACGCCAGTCTCCTGATGTCTGACTAAAAGAGAACTCAATCCCGCCGTGCTCGGATATTTGAAAGGAGCCTCTGCTGCTATTCCTTGATTAATCATCCATTCCAGAGCGATATTTGCCAAGCCACGGTCATAATATCCTCCGCCTATGTCTGCATGGCCACCTCTGAATGCCATGTGGTTTCCTGAAAGCATAATTGGCTGAAATTCCAAACGCTTTTCATCTAAAGAATATGCAATAGATACATTTTTAGCCATACTTGGAATCTGTGGTTGAGCGCCAAGGCTGGGACCACGGACAGGGTCGTAAAGCCCCATAAATCTAATTTTTTCAATTGCACAGTATGGGGAAATATTTTTGTCCTTTAATATTTGAATAGCTTCGGCAAACATTACAGCCGTTACAGCGCCCCTGCTAAATCCAATGATGTCAACATCAGCATCCTTGTTTTCCATAATATTAAATGCGAGCGCTTTCAGCATTGCACTGCTCTTTGCTTCCATTCCCCACCCTGTTGTCAGCCCAAAAAACCTAGTAAAAAAAGTATTTTCTGCTGCATTGCCTACACCAGCTGAATATACCGAATTCGGTTTAGTATAACCATCGTTATAAGTTAAAGAGATATTTGTGTTATCAGATGGTGTATTATTAGTTCCATCAAAAGCATACAATGCAAGACCAAGTAAATCCATTTTATTGACAAAATCATTTCTTGTCCCATACAGATTTACACCACCTGTTTCCCCTATTCTATCTCTGTTTACCCATCTTCCCGTATCAGGATTCAAATATCTGTACCCGTAATATACCAGTCCTGTTTCCTTGTCGAAGAAATACGAACTGAACCTGATATTAAAGTCATCAGCCTTGATTCCCGCCTTGACTATACATCTTCCAAAAGCGTCGTACTCATATTCAGCCACCTTCGCACCTGTAGAATCCAGATAGCCCATCACGTTCATATTGCCATCATATAACGGGAAATATGTACTGCTGCTGGATGCATCAGTGTCTGAAATAAGACCGCTTTCACCCCAAGTATATGAATGTTTCATGTTGTTTGAAACATCGAAAGAAGCGATTAGGTTCCACCCATCCCAAGCGAATTTGTCGCTGGTCGCCAGTTGCCAGTTACTGATTGCGGCGTTCCAATGGTAGACGGCTTTGGAGACACGGCGGGACATGTAGTCGTAGCTGAATGCAAGCTTGACTCTGGAAGCTTCGGGGATGTTCCCCGAGTTACTTCCGATGCCAATCAATCTATTCTCCGCGTCCCACGTGTAGGTGAAACGGCCATCGGTTAGGAGGTTGCCGTCTTGGTCGTAGGTGTATAGTTCTGGGGTTTTCGAGATGAATACGTCAACCTGCTGTTTGGAGATTATGTCCTTGTTTTGAGTCTGGTCAAAACTTACTGCGAAAATCTTGAAAGCCTCACTTACAGGATTGCTGCTGTTGTCAAAGACGTATTCTTTGCTGAAATATTTACTGGTCCTGTCTGGGAGCTTTGAAAACGCTGTCGCCGTATTACCGAGGGATGTTTTCTGGATTGTCACCTTTGCGGAAGTCTCGGCAACACCGCTGATGTTAATCGCGCCCGGAACCGTGCGCTGTATGTACTGATTCACATTGTTCGGCGTATATGAGAAGGCATGTCCATTTCTGTTTTCCGACTGTCTGTTGCCGATGGAGTCGAAAGCATATCCGAACTGCTGGTTCGGGATTTGAGCACCTGTGGAATCATATTTTTTTCCTGATGTGACTTGTCCGAGATTGTCGTAGGTGTATTCCCAGTATGAGCCGTCGGCGAGGGTGGCATTGGAACGCTTGTCGGAATTGTTGTAGACGTAGGAAGATGAGGCAAAAGGCACTGGGGCATTAGGCACCAGGGAGGAAATGGAAGTGAGACGGTTGAGGGAATCGTAGGAGCGGTTTACAGTCAGAATATTGGAAGAGCCGTTGGAAATGGAAGTGGAGGAGAGAAGGGAGGAACCGGGGACGCGGGAATAGGAGGCGGTCACAAGCGACGACCCTCCACTTACTGAGGAGAGGCGGGACATGGAATCATAAGAATAAGAGGTCGCGGCAAGCGCAGCCCCTCCATTTTGAAGATTCATTGACGTTTTCCTCCCTAGATTGTCATAGGAATATACCACGGAATTTCCGGAAATATAAGGGATGGTTTCGGAAGAAAGCGATGAATCGTCATTGTAGGAAAGTGTCCTGCTTCCAGTGCCGTCGGTAATGGATGTCGGACGACCGAAACGGTCTCTTATGAAGGAGATTGTCGGAGCCGTGTTACCTGAATATGATACTCCCGTCAAGTCACCTGCGACATTGTATGCGTAGGTTGTCGCAATGCCCCGGGCCCAGATGCGGGTGACGGGCTGGCCGTCAGGATTGTAGGAATATGAAACGCCTTGTCCGTTGGCGTAGATTTTCGAAGTCATGAAACCGCGCTGGGAATCGTAATTCCAAGTGGTGGTTGAGCTGTTGCCGTCAGTGAGGGTTTTCATGCGTCCAAGAGCATCATAGGTGTAACTGACGGGATAAGTATCGGCACCGGAGACGGAAGTCATTTCGCCGGTGGGGGCGAAAGTGTAGTTAACTGTTCTGTTGCCCGGCAGGGAAACGGCGGTTCTCCTGCCCATGCTGTCGTAAGTGAAGCCGGTAATCCTGCCGTTTTCAGTGTTCTGCGTGATCTGGTCGTTGGCATTGTAGGCATAACTGAGAGTTGATAGTTGTCCGTTGATAGTTGTTTGTTGGGAGGAGAGACGGGCGTGAGGATCGTAGGAATATGTCGTGGTTCCGAGGACGGAATGGACGGAGGTCACTAAAAGGCCGTTCTGGTACGTCTGAGTGACGGTGGAGCCGTCGGGATTTGTGACTGTGACGGTTTTCTGCCCGTTTCCGTTGAGAACAGTTGAAGAGGACGATATCCTGCCGAAGGAGGTCTGAGAGGAATTGAAGCCATTTAAAGACACGTCAGAGACTGACGTGGCTACAGCGTTGACCGTTACGGTCTGTCGGCGGACGTTTCCCGTCACTGTATTGGAATAGGTTGTTACTTTATCGGTTCCATCGTCAATTACCCCATTGCCGTTCATGTCGATTGCGGATTTCGCAACTTCACCTTTTGCGTTGTATCCCGTAAGCATTGTCTTCCCGGATGTGGACACATGTTTCACCGCTCTTCCCAGACAGTCATAATATGTGATGCCCTGCGTTCCGTCGGCGAAGACGGTCTTATAGTTTCTACCGAGGAAGTCGGTGAAAGATTTTGTCCACTGGGACGGGATCTCCGTGGGATATGATTTTGTGTAGAGCTGTCCGTTTTCAATGCCGTACTCGTAACTGACGCCGTGGACGGAGTTTCCGCTTGTCGAGGCAGTTGAGCCGTCAATGTTGTTTACAGTCACTACTTTTGTCCCGTCGGGATTTACCATTGTCCTGGTGCGGGCGGAATAGTTCCTGGAATATGATGTTTCGTGTAACATGGGATCAGAGGTGGAAACAAGTTCGCCTACGGCATTGTATGTGCTTGTTGAGGTGATTTCCGAATTGTCCGTACCCTTTCTTGTTGTTGCGACGATATTTCCGGGGATATCGTAGGAATAGAGGGTGGTGATTCCTGCCTTAGTGGTGAAACTGACACGGTCCATAGCATCATAGCCGGTGACAGAGACAACGCCTTCACGGTCTTTCTCGGTTTCCGGGCCGCAACAGCCGTAGATGGTTTCGGTGTGGGTGCCGTCGGAATAATCAACTCGGGTCGCACGTCCGATACCATCGAGCGTATAGGCTGCCGATGACAAGGTTATTCCGGAGGCAATGTCAACAGTGGAACTGGAGAGGGTATTTCCGGCAGCATTTGTCGCAGTGACACTTCTTGTTCCGTCGGTTACGGTATATCCGCTTCCGACCCCGCTGTCTGTAGTACTTGTAAGTATTCCTCCGTCAAGGGAATAGGAATAGACGGTCATGGTGCCGTCCGGACGAGTGATTTTCCTTGGACGTCCTTTAAACGTTCCGATAGTATAAGATTCGCTTGTCGTCACAAGATTGCCTGCTGCGTTCCATGCGGCATCTGAGGAAGCGCATTGCACCGTAATCGTCTGACCTGCAAGATAGATGTTGTATGATCGGGAAATTTCAGTGCCGAGAACTTTTCTTATCACCGTTCTGGGACGGCTGTCATTGGGCTGGAGTTCGTCACCCGAATCTATCGGAGTGTAATCGTAGATAGTGCTGCGCCACTGGTTTTCGGAGGCGTCAGCCGTGGCATTGGCGAAAGGGGTGATTTCCTGGGCTGTCCTCCCTTGAGCATCATAGGAGTATCTGATCCAGTATCCATCCGGATTGACAACTTGTTTGAGACGTGAGTAGTTCGTGCCGTCATTCTCCTTGTCCGCATAGAAATCTTTTACAACAGTTTGCTCTTCGGCTGTACCTGCGGCGGACACTGTCGCTAGGATTTCTGTTCCCCAAGAGAAAACCTTCATGGTGTCAATATTTGTCACCGACCGCCCTTGCCCTGAAACTGTTGTCGTCAGTGTGGGATTTCCATTCTTGTCGAAACCGTCGGTACGTGTCGTCTGGTAAATCACGTCGCCGTTTGCCGGATCCAGTTTTTGCAATATGGAGATTCCGGCTTCAGAGTTGTTGCCTATCCTGGTTATTGCAGTTGCTGTGCCACCGACATATGTTGTTATTGTCGTGGTGCTGGTTCCTGTTTCATTTAATGTGGAATTTTGCAGGCTTGCCCTATTTGGAGGAAACGACATGTTGCTAGTCCCGTTTCCATCGCAAGCAGTTCTGCAAGTGATTCGGCATATCTCATTTCCATTTTTGTCCTTGTAAGTGGCGTCCGAAACTAGGTATCCGTCGGAGCCCGGATCTGGAGGCACTGGAGGATAAACAGGATATGACGTAAACGCGTCCCAAGTAACCCCGTTGACTCTTGACAATAAACCGTCTTCAGTATAATTGTTCACTAAGTATGGCCAGCCTTCTGCTCCATCTCCGGAAAGTGTGACGCGGATTCCATCCTCCAGCTTGCTGACCTCCACGATTTTTCCGGATCCGCCGAATTTATGGTTGATCTTTTTTTCATCCGGGAAATCCAGCACATAGGCCCCATCCCTATCATAGAGTTTGTATCCCAAGTCAATTACGGGGGTTCCCACTGCCTGATCCTTGAAGCTAAAGATGGGTTCTGCCCCGCTGGGTCTTTTGATCTGGGCAAATCTGTATATGTTTTGGACGGTTGTTCCGTTTTCCACATATTCATCATAGCCCGAGCCACTGCCCAAAATACGTGAGTTTAGGTTGTACATCTGGCATTGCAGAGGGCCGACCGTATAGTTCGTGAGATAAGCGCTCACCGAGATGGGGTCTCCGTTTGAGCCGGATCTAGTCAAAGGGACGGTGCTTGTCGGACAGCGAAGCGTTTTACGTAATTCCGCATTGTCCTTTGGAAGACAGGTGCTGCAACTACAGCCTAAAACAATACCGTCGTCGGCAATATCGGGAAGCGGATCCAGATCTGACAAGGGCACTGCTTGGAAATTGTAATTAAAAACAACAACTCCAGCCGCCAACCCTTCATGTAAATACCTGAAGGTATTATCAGGAGGAGTTGGATCCACAGGAGGAAATACAGGTTCCATCACGTTTCCAACATATATCGGATTCCTTGCTGAACCAAAATTACTCCACTTGGAGGGGGTAATACCATCTCCGTCATAATAGAACCAGGAAGAATATGCATTATTGGTTCCCTTTAAGTAAAGTATTCCATCTGAACACTTATCAGATTGAGGAAATAAAACCTCAAAACACAGTCTTTTACGATATATTTGAATATCATACACCCAAATATCCTTTCCCCCCTGCCAGTTCCATTCCAAAAACGCATAGAATTCAGATTCCATTAACCCTGTCTCATAACCAGATGAATTATAATATGGATTGACAGGGTTTTCCCTAAGGTTGTCATCCTGCCAACTATATCCTTCATTCCACCACCGCGTCCAATCCTGATTAACTCGCTCTTTCATGTCCTCCGGTGTCTCCAAACCTCCAATATCTTCGGTACATGAGGCATAACCAACCAAATACGCCTGCATTCTGTCGCTTGTTTTCACTGCGTTCATCTTGTTGATTGTGTCAATAAGTTCTAACAAATGAATCTGAAAAATCGGCACGTCAGAAAAGTTATTGGAATATATGATTTTATTCCTGCTTGTGTATCTAGCTTCCACCTTGGTAAATCCATGATCTAGGTAGACATCTTTGTTTAGATTCGTGTCAAAAACCGTATATGGGTTTATTCTTATTGACGGGAAAACATCTGCATCGGTATCTTTTGAAGTGTCTATTTTGGAGCCGTCAATAAGTGTTCCGAGAAGGACAAGGACTCTTGAACGCAGATTGTTCAAATCGGTCTGAGTCACCGCATCATATTTATATTTCTTGCGGAGGAATGCGGAACTTATGGCGTTGACTCGGTAATTGTACTGCTCGGTTTCAATCTCTGTCGGATGCTGGTAGACATAACTTCCGGGAATTGCGATACTGGAAATGCTGACATTATTGACAACCTCAAGTTTTTCATTTATCGAAACAGCAATTTTATTATATACAGGTCCGTAAATTATGCCCTGGTTCTCGGCTCCCGCATTATTTATCAGGCAGACTGCCATACATAACAGCATCACTATAATCTTATTCTGCATGGTCTATTTGCTCCTTATGTGAAATTGAATTTATTTCATTTTCCGTTATGATGTCTTTACGGCAGGAACACCTTGAAATTATGAGTGTTCCCTCTGTCATCCTGCGCCTTTACGGTCGGATTTGTGGAAATCATATATTCAACAAAATTGTTGTATCCGTCTCCATCCGGATCTGCACCAGGCTCATATCCGATAGCCCCGAAATATTTGATTTCCCACCAGTCGGCAAGGCCGTTGTTGTCAGAGTCAGTCCCAGCATCGTTCGTATTTATCATATCCAGAAGATACTGCGGGGAATGGAAAAGAGCCGCTGCCGGGACAATCTGTTTTGACAGTCCGGGGCCTTCATAGCTGAGGATAAGACCGTTATATGAATCTATCTGGCAGTAATCCAGCCTTATCCTGTGTTTGCCGGATTTTAGGCTTGCGAAACCATACGATTCTCGCATCTTGTGCAACCCGTCATTGTCCACTATTTTCATATCGTCTAAATAGAGATTGGCGCCATCATCGCAATTGAGATAGAATTTATAAAATCCATCTTTGGGAATTTCTATGAACCCAATGAACTGGGCGGCGACTTTTGTTGCAGTTCCGCTTGTTGCGAATTTCGCAGTTGTGGCCGGGAAATATATCTGGTTCACTGTGGCCGCCCCGTAGTGTGGGAGCAACTCAAAATCAGGCACGGCGCTCCATTCCCTCTTATTTTTGGCGCAATATATTACTGAAATCCCACTTGATATGTCTGTCGGATTTGTGCTGCCGGAAGGTTTACTTGAAATATCGGACGGATCTGTGAAGAATAAATTCAACTCCTCTTTGTCGGTAAATCCATCTCCGTCGGTATCTTCTGTTCCAGCATGGTTGATACTTCCGAATCTATGAATTTCCCATTGATCCGGGAGCCCGTCGGCATCGGAGTCTTGGCTGAAAAAGCTACCTTGTTGAATGATTGCTGCATTCTGTCCCGGATAAGACCATTTTAGCTGCACCCCTCCCGAACCTGCCGCCTCAAAATATTCAACCTTGATGTCGTGCAGCCCTGCCCCCAAAGAGATGGCCGGGGAAGCTGACTGCAGGAACTTCCTAAGTTTTGGCGAGTAAATCAAGAGCTTGCCATCGATATATAGCGCAACTCCTTCCCCACTTGAAAGATAAAACTTGTAGGAACCTTTAACCGGACAGTTGATTTTCCCAGTTATTACGGCGGCAACATTGTCACAGAGACCTGAGGTCATTATATACCCGTAGTTATCGGGATAATCGATATTCGGTATCATGCTCACCTTGTATGGAGTCAATGCGGAGAAATCCGGAAGATTTGCCCAGGTGCCTGAGTAATATTTAACCATAAGGCCAGGCTGGTTGAATATTGCGCTGGCGACCGGACCGGGTTTATAACCGGACTTGAAAATCCTTGCCTTGACTGTGCAAGACGCTGTCAGATTGAATGGTCCGGAGTAAAGAATGGAATTTGAACCTGGATCATCGGCATCGGGATCATTTCCATCAGAGGTGTACCATATTTTCGAATCTGCAACCGGGGAACTGAGTGTTACCGGCTGACTCAACTGAAAATATCCACCGGCAGGCGTGAATGCAGGAGCGTCTATGAGAGATATGCTGAAATTATCGAAATCTGCGGAAGAGAGTTTTGTTTTGTCATGACTGTTTACAGCAAATCCCACCAGCACATTGTTCCCCATGTCCACGATATGATAAGACGCACCAATCTGCTTCCATGTTGCTCCATCCGATGATTTGTACGGCATATATCTATTCCCTGACTTCACGAGCTTGAGCCAATAAGGACTAGTAGCAACGCCTCCAGCTATATTTACCGACGAGTTTGTGTTTTCTTTCACACGCTTAAGGAAATTGGCATTCTTGCCAGAGGTAAAATATGCGTAGACATATTGGAGACTGTCTCCAGTATCCTTCCGGATCATAATACCAGCCTTTGCAAGTGAATTCTGACTTTGCTGGCTTAAAACCCTAGCCTTAATTTCACAATTCACATCAAGAGTCTTAGTGCAATAACAGTAATTGAAATTATCAAGTTTGGATGAGGCCGACATATTACCTGCGCCTTTCAGCGTAAATATCCCGTTGAAATAGCTCGCTGAACCTGCAGTTCCAGGAGCTCCTACATCAGTATCAGTCCATCCAGACGGCATCACCGCCGGATTTCTCATCGCGTTGTTCGGATCTGTATTGCATGTAATGATTTCCTGAAAATCACTACGGCCGTCAACGTCACTGTCGGTCGAGTTCGGATTCGTATGGCAGGTGTTTATCTCCATCCCATCGGAAAGCCCATCCCCATCAGTATCAGTCTTTTCAGGATTCGTACCGTAAACAAAACGTTCCCTTCCGTTAGAGACACCGTCATTATCAGAATCAATATCCTGGCGGGAAACAATGTATATTCTCATGAATGCGTTGTTAATTTTGCTTCTGTTTACAAAAGGGAATTGCGCATCAACTTTTCCTGAATCTGTCCAGGCAATATGAGTGTTTCCGAAGCTAGGTATATTCTGATCTGCGACAGACCATCCATTTTCAGTTGTAAAAGAATCATCCACACCGATATCTTTAAAGAATATTTCAAGAATCTCTCCGAGTTCGCCCGTGCATTCAATATCAAGCGTGACTTCATCAAGGTCTGCATTAAAAAACATATCAACAATAGACGGGCCTGTCGCATTAATATCGAAAAGGTTCTGGTATGGGCGCCTCTCGCTCCACTGGAAAGGATTTAGCCCCAGTCTATCATACCAGTATCCAGAACCAAGCTTGAACTCAAGACGGCTTACTGAGTTATCGGAATCATGCCATCTACCATCATTGAGCTCCAAAGGATTATCCATCAACCAGTGCTCCAACGATGGGGATTCTGTGGAGACTATGTCTGGGTTGTCGCTCCGGTTCAGCCCTCCTTTCGCACCTTGCTCTTTCAAATCCGTGCTGTTGAGTGAAATCCTTGATGTGAAAGGATATGAAAAGAGATTAAGGCTTGGCTGAAGCGTAAGGATTTTTGCATCATCAAGCGGGACGCTACCTGAAAGGAAAATTCTATGAACAGTCAACTGATTATTTTTAATAAAAAAGCCTATGCCTGGGAAAAGCGTTATGTCCGCCGACTCCCAGCTGACATTGTCTTTGAACCATTTCCCATCTTTGTCTTGATCTCCTGTGTCGCCAGCAAGAAATGCCGACCTAAAGCCCTGAACAGAAGAATCCCATATTCTGATCTGAACCCCATCTCCAGGTGTGGCCGCACCGTAGAGCTGTCCGCAAAAAAGACGGTTCAGCCTTGAATCGAATGCGTCGAAAGGGGTAGATGCAAGAATTTCTTCGCCTGGCTGAATCTCTAATCTCATCCATCCGGAGGGAACTCCGTAATCTGCCGAGATAGACGTAATAGTTGTTATTATTAATAATATGAACCATATTACAGAAAGACTGTATCGTCCATAACACATCTTCTTCTCCAGCATTTGCTCTTATGTTTTATATCTTTATTAAATTTGTATTATAAATATTATAATATATTATACAAACTATTTTATAATTATTTATTATATTTTTTATTATTACTAAGCATTGATATTAGGGCTATATTAAAATATTTTATCTTTTGCTAATATAAACAAGTGCCTGTTATCCTAATATCACTAATAGAAATATATTCTCTTATTTGTTATCATTGCTATTGTTTATTTTATATTCTTACTTAATTAAATTAATAACTTATAATACAAATATTAATTATAGTTGTATTTTATATGTGTATAAGAAATAATTCATGTACATTCTTCTTTTTCACGCTAGTAGAGATGCTTGTTGTAATCACCATCATCTCCTTGCTGATGATGATCTTCCTTCCTGTGCTTACCAGAGCCAAAGAAAAATCCAGGGAATCCGCCTGTAAAAACAATTTGAAGCAGATTGGCGCAGCAATAGCCTCCTACCCTGATGAGAACAACGGATATGCGATTCCATGCATATTCGAAGTACATGACGGAACCGAGATCAAGCGCTACAGCTGGATTGACTATCTTCACAACAATTCGGCAATTAATGACAAGACTGTAAAATGCCCCTCCATGAATGAAGAAGAATGCTTTGATCCATATGGAGGGAATGATATTTTTTTAAATCCAATAAAGATTGGTTCATATACGATGAATGTTATCAACGAAGGAGCCTGGGGAGGAGCTGACATCGAATCGGCTCCTTCAAAATCGGTAGGCTGGGGATTTGGTTCAACCATTCCTGTCAACCTGAAAAGAGTGCCCAACCCGAGCGACAAAATATGCATAACTGATGTTTTAAGGAAAAAGCCTGAATTTACATTCAACAGTATGGATGCCACGATGATAGTCCATTATCTTGAAACCGATCACGGGATGCTTCCGATAGAAACAGGAGCGGAACGGAGGGATGTTGGGGATCATCATTCCGGAGGGTTCAACTCGCTTTTTGGGGATGGGCATGTTGAGTACATCAGGGAATCCAAGCCAAAACAATGGGTGGTGTTCGTCGAATAAATTCAAAACGGTGTATTTCGGATTGTTTTGCGAATGCACTCCAATATCGACAAGAACCTCTAAGATGCATTTTTAACGCATGGGAAAGATGGCTGTTTATGGCATCAAAGCACTTGATACTTTATCATCTCCGGATTACCTTCCGTTAATTATGAAAACACATATCAACTTAATGATGAAGAAGAAAAACATCCGGAACTTCCTGATAATGCTGTTATCACTCATGCTTCTTATTTCCATCGGGTATTTTGACTATTTCACCGGAGAACTCGGTTTCTTCATCTTTTATTTCGTGCCCATAGTCCTCCTTTCCTGGTTTCTTGGAAAGTGGCCCGGAATGATAATGTCCATAGCCTCCTCCATTGTCTGGCTCGCGTCCGATTACTACTGCGGCATCCGCTACAGCAATCTTGCCATAGCGGTATGGGACACTCTTGTAATCCGGGGCGGCTCATTCATCATCGCCGCCATCGCTGTGGCAAAGCTGCATGAGTCGATTGAGAAGCAGAAGAATCTCAGTGCAGAATTAGGAAATTCCCTTTGGTATCTGAAACGGCTTAAGGACATCATGCCTATCTGCACCTTATGCGGAAAATCAAAAGAGGAAAACTGCTACCTGAAAAAAGTGGAGGAATCCATAAAGATGCATCCGGAATCAGGTCCGGATTGCGGGAGCTGTCCTGAGTGTATCAGCAAGAATCATCCTGAGCTATCGGAGAGAATGCACAAGGAGACCGGAAAACACTCTTAGTGGAACCTCAAATAAATTTAAATTAATACAAAACTATCTTGGGATGAAATTGATAATGCGAAACAACCTAATGAAAGACTCATATTTAATCTGGATATTTGCCGGTGAAGCATCGGGGGATATTTACGGGGCCAGACTTGCGACTGAATTGAGAAAAATGCTTCCTCCTGCAAAGCTCCATATTGCGGGCATGGGGGGGCACCTAATGCGAGATGCCGGCGTAGAGATAATGGTCGACTCTACGGAACTGGGTGTAGTGGGACTGATAGAAGTATTTGAAAACATCGGAACATTTGTCCGGATATTCCAGAACCTTAAGAACCGTGCAATAAAAGAACGTCCGGACGCTGTGATCCTGATAGATTATCCGGGCTTCAATCTACGTTTTGCGAAGCAAATGTACAATAACAAGATACCTGTGATCTGGTATATAAGCCCGCAGGTCTGGGCTTGGGGGAAAGCAAGAATTCCAAAACTTGCAAAATACTGTTCCAAAATGCTTGTGATTTTCCCGTTCGAACCTGAGACGTATAAAAATACTTCCCTTGACACTGAATTTGTAGGACACCCCCTTGTTAACATAGTCCATATGCGAAAAAATCCGGGAATCAGAAGGGATCCCAACCTGATACTTCTTCTGCCAGGCAGCAGGTTCAATGAAATAAACCGTCTTTTCGTTTCGATGCTGGAGACTGCTGTAGCGCTACATGCAAAAAATTCCGACTTGAGATTTGCAGTTGCCGCACCGAGACAGGCTATCTATGAAAGAGTGAAGGAGATTCACAGGAAATTCTGCGAAGTTCGCAAAGGTGAAAAACTGCCGGAAGTTGAAATTTTCTGTGGGGAAACATCGCGGTTCCTTCAGGAAGCTTCCACTGGTCTTGCCGCTTCAGGGACGATTACCGTTGAATCCGCCATTGCCGGACTTCCGCTAGTGGTTGTCTACAGATTGAACCCGATAACATATTGGATTGGAAGGATGCTCGTAAAGATACCTTTCTTTACCATGGTCAATCTAATAGCCAGGAAAAGAATCTTCGAGGAATTCCTTCAGGGGGATGTGAATGCTGTGACACTTTCAGCGGCCATTGAAAGGATTCTGCCCGGCGGTTCCAGACGTGAGGAAGTTGAGAAGGACATGGAGTTTGTCGTAAATTCATTGTCCCCTGGAAGCGAAGATGCAAGTAGAAAAGCAGCAGAGGCGGTCATGCAAAAGGTGAAATCTTTTTCATTGTCTCGGGAATGAGTCCGAGCAGGTCGTCTGCAGTAAGTCCCCTTGTCCCCAATTTTCCATTCTCTCCGGCAAGTCCGTGGATGAAAACGGCACAAACAGAAGCATCAAATGGATTCAGCCCCTGTGCAATGAAAGCTCCTATCATTCCGGAAAGCACATCGCCTGTGCCGGCCGTCGCCAAAGCTGGAGATCCGCTGCTGTTTACGGACAATTGCTTTCCTTTTGCCGCAATCACTGTCCTGTTTCCCTTTAAAACAACAACTGAATTGGTTTTATCCGCGAGTCCCAGAGCCTGTGCAGCCCGATCTTCTTCCATGAGGTGCTGAAGGGCAAATCCCTTGAGAAGCCTTTTTATTTCTCCGGGATGCGGGGTTAGCACGGAAGGATATTTTCTCTTGAGAAGAATATCAGGGAATTGGGAAATGATATTCAGCGCATCGGCGTCAAATACCGCTGGTTTATCAAAACTGCAAATGGCAAGCATCATTTTTCCTACGGAAGGATCATCACCGATTCCTGGCCCAATTACAACCGAATCTGCGTTTTCAATCAACTTTATGAGCTCCGGAACTGATGAATTTGAAAAATAGCCGGATCCATCGTCGGGACTCTTCCTGACAATCAAAGCCAAAATCCTCTGGATTGATTGAATAGCTTCTGGAATGGCGACAGTAACAAGTCCGGCTCCGGTATGAAGCGCAGCTTCCGCTGAAAGAAACGGGGCTCCATTATATTTACGGCTCCCTCCGACCACAAGAACATGTCCATTTGCTCCTTTATGTGAATTCATATCCACCCTGCCGAGGAATTTCCGCACATCTGAATCGAAGATCATTTCCGTATCGGATCCGACTTTTTCAATTAGAACTGGAGGAATACCTATGTCAACACAGCGTATTCTCCCACATAGGGAAGGGCCATTGCCGACAATCATTCCTTTTTTAGGAAGACCGATTGTTATTGTAAGGTCGGCTCTGATGGCAAATCCGGCGATGGAACCGTCATCACAGTTGAGTCCCGACGGAATATCGAGGGAGACGACAGGCAGATTTCTGGAATTCACAATTTCTATCCAATTTTCGCATGGTGGGCGCAATCTTCCGCTTATTCCGGTTCCGAGCAGACCATCTATAATTACATCTCCGTATTGGAAATCCCCGGCTTTCAAATCTTTGCGAAATTCGCAGGAAATATTTCCCTGAAGTTTTTCAGCATTTAGTTTTGCGTCACCGGCGAGTTCATCTATTTGGCATATTGAAAAAACTTTTACCTGAATTGAGGTCTTCTGTGATAAGAATCTTGCGACGACATAAGCGTCACCGCCGTTATTTCCTTTTCCCGCAAGGATGATAAATCTTTTCACATGAGCCGGATGAAGTGATGATACGAATTCCAAGATGTGTTCGCCTGCACCGATACCCGCCCTTTCCATAAGAAGCTCTCCGGAAACACCTGATTTTATTGTAAGATTGTCAAGCTCACGCATCTGCAGGGAAGAAACAGTTTTCATTTATTTCTCCAATATTACAGTTGAACACGCGTAATGTTTTTCATGGCTTATTGAAACATGGATTTTCCTGGCGCCTTTTGTTTTTGCAGTTTTTGATGCGAAGCCGGATAGATGTACCTTCGGTGCGCCCTTTGAATCATTAGTCGTACTAATGTCTTTCCAGTTGCAGTCGCACCCGATGCCGCAGCCGAGGGCTTTTGACAGGGCCTCCTTCACGGCCCATCTTCCTGCGAGATATTCGGCCGAATTTTTCTTGGCTCCGGATTCTTTAAGTTCATTTTCAGTGTATACCCTTGACAGGAATTCAGGGGAATTCTTTTTAAGGAGTTTTCTTATCCTTGAAATTTCAACAATATCTGTGCCCATTCCCAAAATCATATTGTATAATTTTAATCCGAGTTATAGATTATTTTTTGATAAATACTTTAATTACTAAGAATATAGAACATCGCCAACTTATAAGCAAATTCTTAAGCGGGGATATTTAAGTGCCTAGAATAGACGATAAAATAGTGATAACCGGAGTGGGGCTTACAGCTCCTAACGGCAACAACCTTTCTGAATTCCGCGCGAATCTTCTTAATAAGGTGTCCCGCATAGAAAACATTACGCTCAGGTATATAGGGGAAGTGCATGCCGGCGTGTGCAAATACAATGCATTGAAATATCAGAATAAAAGAGATGTGAGGACAGGCACCAGGGCCGGGTCTATCTCAATCTATTGCGCGAATGAAGCGTTTTCCGACTCCGGGCTCAAGATTACAGATGAAAATAGGAGCAAGACCGGCGTTTATATCGGGATTACAGAGCACGGGAATGTGGAAACAGAGAATGAAATCCATAATATCAGCCAATTCAATTATGATGTGAAATACTGGAATCACTATCACAATCCCAGGACCGTTGCCAACAATCCAGCAGGGGAAGTGACTGTGAACATGGGTATAACCGGGCCTCACTACTGCCTTGGCGCAGCTTGCGCAGCTGGGAATGCGGGGATTATTCAAGGAGTCCAGCAGCTTTTGCTCGGAGAGGTTGATGTCGCCATTGCCGGAGGTGTTTCGGAAAGCATTCATACATTCGGCATTTTTGCGAGCTTTAAAAGCCAGGGGGCTCTTGCCTACAACTCCGATCCGTGCAAGGCTAGCAGGCCTTTCGATAGGGACAGAAGCGGCATAGTGGTTTCAGAGGGCGGATGCCTGTATGTACTTGAAAGGCTTTCAGATGCGAAAAGGAGAGGCGCAAGGATATATGCTGAAATTGCGGGATATTCCATGAATTCCGATGGAACTAGTTTTGTCCTTCCGAATCCTGAAAGGCAGGCTGAATGTATGAAGAGAGCCATTGAAAGGGCCGGACTGAAACCCGAAGACATCGACCTTGTAAACACGCATGCGACCGGAACAAAGGCCGGAGATATACAGGAATGTGAAGCGTTAAGGAAAGTTTTCGGAAACGCAGGCAAATTTCCTTATATAAACAATACGAAAGGTTTTATAGGGCACGCAATGGGTGCGGCTGGTACGCTTGAACTGGCTGGCAACATACCTTCATTTGAAGATAATATCCTTCATCCCTGTGCAAATATTGACTCGCTTGACCCGGAATGCGAAATCCCAAATATCCTGCTGGATCAACTGAAACCCGAGAAACAAGTCAACTATATCCTCAATAATTCCTTTGGGATGCTTGGAATAAATTCAGTTCTTATTGTAAAAAGGTTTGCAGATTAAATAAATGGTGGTATTTTACACGCTCCATCAAATTTTTCTCTAATTTTTCTGGAATTCAGGAGTAGTTTTAATGACGAGAGATCAGATTTCACAATCAATAATTTCCATTATAAACGATATTCTTCCCGAAGGAGACTGCTCAACAGTCGACCCTGATAAAAAGCTCAGGGATCAGTTGGAACTTGATTCGATGGATTTCCTTGATATCGTAATGGAACTCAGAAAGAAATACGGGATTGAAGTCCCGGAATCAGACTACCCTCAACTTGCCACACTTAACAGCTGCATCAACTATCTTGAACCGAAAATGAAGAATATCTAATCTCCAGCTTCAATAGCTCCACATTATCCTTTTCTACCAAAAATCACGCACATTCTGAACGCTCATCATGTTTAAATTACTTTGATATAAACATGTTGATGGACACAGGCTGTGATCAAAAGAGTGAAATCCCACCTCATCAAAAAAATTTGAGATATTTTATTTATTTTTAATTTTCACCCTTGAAATGTTCCTGTTTAATTCTAATTTGTTTTGGGGAAAATAGGTGAATAAAGGGGATTTTTGGTGAAACAAGCATCTAAAAGTGCAATTCAGGATGATGAGAGCTTTTTCTTTGGGGAATTCGAACACTCCATCGATCCTCAGAGACGTGTTGCAATTCCAAGCAACTGGAGAAAAGAAAAAAAAACCGTTTTCTTCCTGCTTCCGGGAAGACACAACGCTCTTCAGCTGATCCCTTTCGGTACTTTCAGGGAATTCCTTATGAAATTGAAGAAAATCTCATTTGCGGATCCTGCCGCTTCATTGGCGTTCGCCCGACTCGGCGCAAGTGGACAGGAATGCGAATGTGACAAACAAGGTAGAATTCAGATTCCTCAGAAACTCATCGAACAATCGGGGCTGAAAAACCAAGTGGTAATGATAGGCTCATTGACAACCATCCAGATATGGTCGAAAGAAAATTGGAGCCTGTTCCAGAAGTCGGATCAGAACGATGTTCTTGATGTAATCCAGAAAATAGGGGAACGGCCCGATGAGCTTTTGGACATACTGAAAGGGTTAAAATAAAAATTGAATGAAATCAACATATCGGAAAACGTGGATTTTGGACATATACCGGTTCTACAGCAGGAGGTTTTGGATCTGCTGACTGTGAAAACGGGTCCTCTGAAGATATTAGACGGTACAGTCGGTTACGGCGGACACAGTTCATTGATATTGAAAAAATATGCGGAGGCGGTCTTGCTGGGCATTGACCGCGACAGCGAAGCGTTGGCAGCAGCGGAAAAAGTTTTAAGCTTTGCTGGAACGCGTATCCATCTTGTAAAAGACAGTTTCAGCAATCTGGGAGCATGCGCGGCCGGACTGGGGTGGCACTCGGTTGACGCCGTGCTTCTTGATTTGGGAGTCTCATCTCCCCAGATAGACAATCCTAAAAGAGGATTTTCCTACAGGCTGAACGGGCCATTGGATATGCGCATGGACGGGCAATCCCGCGAAACCGCCTCTCGCATTCTTAATACTTACCCGTATGACGGGCTTGAAAGGATTTTCCGTGAATACGGGGAAATCATCAAAAGCAGGAAACTGGCGGAGGAGATAGTGGTCAGAAGGGAGAAAACACCGTGGATGTACACTTCGGAACTTGCGGAACTCTGCAATTCCATTCCCGGCGTTTCACGTAGGGGAGGCCCCCCTGCACCGTCACTCTGTTTTCAAGCCTTGAGGATAGAAGTAAACAAAGAGCTTGAAGAATTGACGAGGGCTCTTGAAGCTGGCGTAAAGCTCCTGGCAAAAGGAGGACGCATCTCTGTGATAAGCTTCCACTCCCTGGAGGATAGGATAGTGAAGCAGTATTTCAAAAAAATGGCATGCTCCTGCCTTTGTCCGCCCGGACTTCCGGTTTGTATATGCGGCCATAAACCGAACTTGAAGATAATAACAAAAAAACCACTGATCGCAGACGAAAATGAAACCAGCACCAACCGCAGGGCGTCTTCAGCGAAACTCAGGGTTGCCGAAAAAATATGAATAAATTTATTCTCTAAAAATTTTCAATAGGAATCAGGATTTTATAAGGAATGACAAAATGAGCATCAGTGTTTCCAGCTACAATTACAACGGGCCAAGAAAAAGAAAAGGCAGGACCACGGAAGAACACAGGCTAAAGCTTTTCGGTACGACCCTAAAATTCTCAATACCGTTCTGCATCCTTTTTGCAGCTGCAATAGTGCGAGTGATGTGGACAAGCCAGTCTGAAACCCTCAACAAGGAAACTATATCCCTTGAAAATAGAATATCCGACATTGAACGGGAAACCGACAACCTCAACATTATGATTGAACAGCAGAGCGGGAAAAACATTCTTGCCCAAGTGAAAAGATACAATCTCGACCTGCACTACCCGCATCCGGGACAGATCAGAAAACTTGAATATATGAACAAAGCAAAAAAAGTTGAAACTGCCGCAAAACAGGCATCAAATTCAAAACCGATAATGGTAACTCAGGGGAATGGAGTTAAAAATCCGGAAACCACAGCAAAATATTACCGTTAGATAATCTAGTGCGGAAGGATGGCATTTCAACAATTCGCATAATTGTGAAAACTTGCATATTTGCGTTTGCGGAATGAGGTCCGCCAAGCAAATATAGAGGGAAGAAAATGGGGCGTAAATATTTTGTAGCTAGAATAATCTTCATTTCAATGTTTTTCCTGCTTGCCCTAATAGCAGTCATTCTCAGAATGTACAATATCCAGATTGAAAGACATGAGGAACTGTTTGCCAAGGCGAAAAACACCTACACCTCAACAGTGAAACAGGAAGGCAAGCGAGGCGAAATCTACGACATAAAGGGGAACCTGCTGGTCGGAAATAAGCCCTGCGTCAACATTGCCGCAGATCCTGAAGCTATAGGTGACAAAACCAAATGCATGCAGATTGCCGACTACTTCTCCAAAGAGCTTACACTCAACTTCGATGACATTTACAGGCGCCTTTCCACTAAAAAAGTTGAGGGTTCAGACAAAACAATCAGATATGTGGTAATCAAAAAAAGCGTTGATCTCGAAACTGCTGAAAAGATCAAAAAAGAAGTGAAGAGCCGGAAATACAAGGGATTGATATTTGAAAATAAAACAAAAAGATTCTACCCCAAAAACAAACTTCTCGCAAATATACTCGGTTTTATAAATGTCGACGGAAACACGGTTGTTCCTGAAGGAGGCATAGAGAAAGTTGTCAATAAAAACATGACGCCGACCGAAACGGTTGCAAGCATTGAACGCACCAGGAAAGGCGTACGGCTTTCCGGGGAAGAGGATAAAATCAAGGCAGTTCAGGACGGGAACAACGTATTCCTCACTATTTCAGAACCAATCCAGATGATCGTAGAGGACGAACTTGAAAAACTTATGAAGCAGTTCAATCCCGATGCAGCATACGCTGTAATGGTTGATCCATATACAGGCGACATTATGGCAATGGCCCAGCGGCCATCATTTGATCCGAACGACAGGATCAACATGGATCCCAAGGCCTGGCGGAATAGAATTACCGAAGACACCTTTGAACCTGGTTCAATAATGAAGTCCACAATTGTAGCGGCGGCCATCGACATGGGATTTGTAACTCCTGACACAAAAATAGACTGCGAGAACGGGCGCTGGCTTTTCTGCGGAAAAGTCCTTGGTGAAGCCGCCGGACACGGCCACAAAATCATCAGTGTTACAGAAATCATTCAAAAATCCAGCAATGTCGGCACGGCAAAAATCGGGGTAATGATGGGGAAATACAAAGTTTATGAAACCATATGGAATTTTGGGTTTGGACAGAAAACCGGCATCCCTCTCAAACCTGAAGCAGTAGGGATCATGAAAAAACCGGATAAATGGGATGGTCTTACCGTATCCAGATATCCGATCGGACAGACTTTCACCGTAACACCCCTCCAGATGGTCAGAGCATACTGCGGCCTCGCAAATGGAGGAAAACTAGTCGACCTGCGCCTTATAGACCGCCAGAAGAACCCCGCAACAGGCGAAGAAATAAAAATGGAGATAATCTCCAAATCGGGCAGTATTTTTAAGAACAAGGACACTCGTACAAAAATAGTTGACATGCTGAAACTGGTAACAAAAAAGGGTGGTACCGCCGAGAAAGCCGCTGTTAAGGGATATGAAGTTGCCGGTAAAACTGGAACCGCACAAAAACTCATCAACGGTGTATATTCAGACAGTCAGGGATTTGCATCATTCATAGGTTTTGTTCCGGCGGATAAACCTGCATTTGTACTGCTCGTCACCGCCGACAATCCGCAACCGGTCCATTATGGAGGACTTGTTGCAGCTCCGGCATTTAGCCGCATCGCAAAGAAAACCCTCAGATTTTTAAACGTCCCCACCGAATATGAAATCCCAGATGATGAGGAAGACGATGACCTCTAATATTAATTTTTCAAAATACATCGACTCATTGGAAGAGCTTGTCGTATCATCGAGACCAGCAGGTGACTTCTCCGTGAGCTCAGTCACAAATAACTCAAAGAACGTATCTCCCTTCTCAATTTTTGTAGCCATACGCGGGAGTGGAAAAGATGGGCACGAGTTTATCGAGGCAGCAATAGATTCCGGCGCCAAAGCCATAATCCATAACAGGGATCTTGCCTATTTCCGCAGCGGAATAAACTATATAAAAGTTTTGGATACATACTCCGCGTATGCAAGGTTGGTTGAATGCTATTATGATTTCCCGGCAAGGAAGTTGAAAATCATCGGGGTCACTGGTACAAATGGCAAAACAAGCAGTGTTTATCTCTTAAATTCCCTTCTCGGCGTAGCGGGCCTGACGTCCGGCATGATAACAACTGTATGCTATGAATGGCCTGGGTATTCCAGGCCAGCCGCCAGAACAACGCCTGAAGCATCTGAAATCCAAAAGCTCTTTTACGAGATGCTGGAAAACGGTTGTTCCCACGTAATCATGGAGGCTTCAAGCCACGCCCTCCACCAAAACCGCACCGGTACTGCAAAATTCTCAGCCGCAATTTTCACAAACCTTACTGGAGATCATCTCGACTACCACAACGACATGGAATCTTATTTCAAAGCGAAAAAGACGCTTTTTGAAAATCATATGAACCCTGACGGAACTGCAGTTATAAATATAGATGATCCATATGGACTAAGACTTGCAAGCAACTTGAAAAATGTAAACTGCATTACATTCGGAAAAGACGGCAGCAGCAATGCTGTGCTCAAAATAATTAAAATATCCGCACGTGGAACAGTTTTCGAGCTCAAATTGAAGGATCACTGTTTTAGAATATCATCTCCACTGATAGGAGAACATAACGCCTATAACATTTCAGGGGTCGCCCTTATGGGGTATAGCCTTGGAATCTCGCCGGAGATTATCAAATTGGTTCTAGAGCAACCGATAAAAATCCCGGGGAGGCTTGAAGCTTTTCATACTGACCGCGGTATAAGCGTTTTTGTTGACTATGCACACACCGATGATGCTCTACAAAGAGTGCTTGAAGCTCTCATCAAGCTTAAGGAAAGGCGAATTATCTGCGTGTTCGGATGCGGTGGAGACAGGGACAGGACAAAACGCCCCAGGATGGGTGAAATTTCCACTAAGTTCGCAGATAAAACAATCGTTACAAGCGATAATCCACGCACGGAAAATCCTTTGACTATCATAGAAGAAATTAAATATGGAATTCCTAAGACCTCTAATTTTTCAGTAATTCCTGACAGACGCGAGGCTATCACCCAGGCGATAAATGAAGCTGAACCTGGAGACATAGTTCTCATTGCGGGAAAAGGACACGAGGACTATCAGGAAATAAATGGAATAAAACATCCTTTTGATGACCGAGAGGAAGTCCGCAGATTCATAAGATAACTGGAGAAATAGTTTTTAATGAGAAAAATCCTTCATAAATCAGGAAAAGCCCATGGGTAATTATTTATTTACGTTTGAAGAAATGGAAAAGGCTAGCGGGGGGAAATGGGCTGGGGCTGTAAATCCCAGTACAGTGATAGATTTTATCTCCACGGATAGCCGGAAAAACTGTAGCAACTCTATTTTTTTCGCGTTAAAAGGTGAAAATTTTGATGCACATGACTGTCTCCATGCCGCAGCCGCAAATGGAGCTTCCTCTTTATGCGTTTCAAAAAGCAGGATGAAGGGACTTAAAATACCGGAGGATATACCGGTTCTGATTGTGGAAGACACCCTTAAAGCCTATCAGGCGCTTGCGCATCACCACAGGAAAAAGCTTGATTTAAAATTAATTGCGTTGACTGGCAGCAGCGGAAAGACAAGCACAAAGGAAATACTCAGGGCAATATTAATCCATGCTTTTGGAAAAGATAAAGTTTATGCAACCCAAGGTAATACAAACAATCATGTGGGAGTCCCTCAGAATCTCCTCAACCTAACCGGAACCCATAAATATGCGATAATAGAAATGGGCACGAATCATCCCGGTGAAATCGAAGTCCTGAGCAGGATTGCCGAACCTGACATTGGAATCATCGTTTCCATCGGAAACGCCCATATTGAATTTTTCAGCAACTTGGACGGTGTAGCAAAGGAAAAGTCTGCGATTTTCGCAAAAATGCATAAATCCGGAACCGCTATAATTCCTGCGGAAGGCTCCGGCACTCAAGTACTTACCACAGCAACCGAAAAATTCAAGACATTGCGTTTCGGTAATGAAAATGCGACAGATTCCGATTTGTCAGTTAAATATCTCGGTGGTGATATGGCCGTAAGCAGTTTCGAACTTTACTGGAAAAACTGCGAACTTCGCAAAACAGTTAAATGGCATTTGCCCGGGAAACATCAGGCTGTCAATGCCGGTGCGGCCGTACTTGCGGCAAATGCTGTCGGAGTCTCTCCAGAACTTGCCGCTGAAGCACTGAATCATGGAGTTGAAATCCCAGGCATGCGGATGCACATTCAGAAAAAAGACGGTGTAACTTGGATCAATGACGCCTACAACGCAAACCCGGACAGCATGAAGGCGGGCATAGAATGGCTTGCTGAAGCTGTGGCGACCAACACCTCTAAGGAATCCAGGATATTTGTAATTCTTGGGGACATGCTTGAAATGGGGGAAGCTGGGCCGTCCGCACACAATGAAATACTTGAATTTGCCACTGAGTTCATACCTCAATGCATGTTGATAGCCGTAGGCCCTCTTATGAGCGCGGCATCAAAAAACATAGGGTTCAGCACTGATATTTCGCTACGAGATTTTCCAGATTCTGAAGAGGCGGCGAAATATGTAAGAACTAAAATTAAACGTAACGACGTGATCTTCCTTAAAGGTTCCCGCGGAATGAAACTGGAAAAAATAGAAAATATGGTCTAAGTTAACTATAAATCATGACCATAGTAATCATATATCTACTTTTAACTCTACTCCTTCTGCTGCTAAACGCATTTTTCGTGCTTGCGGAGTTCGCAGCTGTCAAGGCACGCCCCACCCATATGGAAGCCTTGGCGGCAAAAGGTGACCTCAGGGCGAAGATGATGATGCACATACAGACGAAACTGGACCAGTACCTTTCGGTCTGCCAGGTTGGAATAACTCTGGCGAGTATCGGGCTCGGATTCGTCGGGGAACCGGGATTCGCCGAAATCATAGCATATCTCATGCAGAAATCAGGTATTGGAGACGGAACTACCAACGCTACAGTACACGGGCTGGCCATATCCATTTCCTATATAATGATATCATATCTGCATATTGTCCTTGGTGAACAGGTTCCTAAGATATTTGCGATCCGTAAAGTTGAACAGGCCGCATTGAACACGGCGTTTCCGTTGCAATTCTTCCATTTCCTTTTTTTCATACCGCTGTGGGTGCTCAATTGGTCAGTGGATGTTATCCTGAATATTCTGAGAGTTCCAAAAGGAGACAAGAATGAGAGGCATTCCGAAGACGAAATACGGATAATCCTGGACAACTCCCAGTCCAGCGGCATGATGTCCTTCCGGCGTCTCCTTTATATTGAAAACGTACTCGACATGGGAGAGCTGACAGTAAGGAACTCAATGCGTTCACGGGAAAGAATTCATTTTCTCAGGACTGGAGCTTCACAGGAAGAGAACGACAAGGTCATATCTGAGTTCAAACAGTCACGCTATCCTTTGATTGGAGATGATCCGGAAAACCCTGTCGGATATGTACATATAAAAGATTTATTCCTGGCAATGCACTCGGGTAAACCGGCGACAGACCTTAAAAGTTTCGCCCGTCCATGCCTCAAGGCCAAGGAAACTGACACTATCGAGCAAGTCCTGTCAATAATGCAACGCCGCGGTAATCATGTAGCACTTGTATACAACAGCAAGGGGCTATGGACTGGGTTCGTGACAATGGAAGACCTGCTTGAGGAAATCGTTGGGGCAATTGAAGAGGAATTTCCCCTAGAAGTTCCAGTTTATCTTTCTGACACGCTGACAGTAGAGCGGGTTCTGCTGGATATTGAAGGGAATTCCATTATCGGTGCTGCAGAAAACGCATTGAAACGCCTCGCCCCGAAAGAACTGCCGATGTCAGCTGAGACAATTATGCTTTCAGTCATCGAACGTGAAAAACTGATCAGCAGCTACGTCGGAAGAAAACTTGCAATTCCACATGCCCGTCTTAAAAGCCTGGCACGCCCAGTGGTCGTGGTAGCCCGACTGAAAGAGCCTATCCCCGCGCCTGTCCCACACGAGACAATCAATATGCTTTTTATCCTTTTAACTCCTGCGGACATACCGCGAATCCATCAGGTCCTGCTTTCGCACATAGCGCAAATGCTCGACAGTGAATTCCTGTCCGACCGTCTGCTCAACGCGCAAACTCCAGCCGAACTTTTCGATGCGATAAAAACAGCCGAGCAGGCTTCGCTAGCATAAGTGAGATATGAATTGCATTGACCATTTCACATCAAGCTTCTTCGCCGCCAGTGAAAAAGCGTTTTGCTTTGCTGAAAAACGAATCTATCAGCGGATGATTTTTTGCAGTATCGTGTATGGTCTTGAATTGAGTTAAAAGATCCTTCTGCTCGCGGGTCAGATTCGTGGGAACCTCTACGAAAATTCTAATATGCTGATCTCCTCGCTGTCCATTGCGCAAGGAAGGCATACCTTTTCCTTTCAGACGCAGGACAGAGCCGTTCTGGGTGCCTTCCGGTATCTTAAGCTTGGTTTTGCCGGTTATCGTTGGAGCTTCAACAAGACCTCCAAGTGCGGCAGTCACAAAATCAATTGGCAATTCACATATTATATCGAGGCCGTCCCGTTGGAAGATTTCATGTTGTTTGACATGTATAACCACATATAGATCCCCTGATTGTCCACCGCGCATACCACTCTCACCTTCACCTGAAACGCGAAGTCTTGAACCTGTGTCAACACCAGGGGGAATATGTATTTTAAGTATTTTTTCAACGCGGACCCTTCCTTCACTACCGCATTTTTTGCATGGGTTCTGTACTATCTGTCCTGCACCATGGCAGGATGGGCAAGTCTGCCTGATGCTGAAAAAGCCCTGCGACATTGAAACCTGTCCGGTACCGCGGCATTTCGGACAAGTACTTTTCCCAGTACCATGTTCACATCCGCTGCCGTTGCAGGAATCACAAGTTTCGAGTCTGGGAATTTTAATTTTCCTGTCGGCGCCGTAAACGGCCTCCTCAAAATCTATTTCTATGTCAAAACGCAGGTCGGCACCATCTCTCTCTCCGGAATCTGACCTGCGGCCGCCTGAAAAGAACTCCTCGAAAATAGAACCTCCACCCTTACCCGCATTTCCAAAAAACTGGCTGAAAATATCATAGGGGTCATGGTATTCAAAACCACTGCGACCTCCAGGTCCGTTGGTTCCCCGTGATGTGAAAGCCTCGTGTCCTATCTGGTCATACATGGACCGCTTCTGGGAATCGGAAAGCACCTCGTAGGCATGGGAAATATCCTTGAATTTCTCCTCGGCCTCCTTATTGCCCGGATTCTTGTCAGGATGATATTTTATGGCAAGTTTACGGTAGGCTTTCTTTATTTCCTCCTGGCTCGCTGTTTTTGGGACTCCGAGCAATTCATAAAAATCCTGTTTTGAGGACATATGTCAATCTTCCTGTATATTTATCTTAAGTTTTCTTTTCCGCTTCTGCAGGGACTGTAGGCAGTTTTGGACCGCTGCTGACAACGACTACCGCCGGTCTTAAAAGCCTATCACCGACCTTGTAGCCGCATTTCCACTGTCTGAGAATTTTCCCCTCTTGATATTTTTCCGAATACTCCTTGCTCACAGCTTCATGAACATTCGGGTCAAACTCCTGCCCTTCAACGACCTCAAGCGTTCTTATTTCTAGTTCATTCATAGCTTTTTCGAATTCCGCCAGAATCATCTTCATACCATCGGCAAGGACTTTGAAATCCGTTTTTTTACCTGCGGCATCAAGAGCCATGTTAAAATGGTCGAACACTCTCAAGATCGGCACTATTGTATCTGCCTTGACAATTGTCCTCTGGTCTTTCATCTCCTTGGAAGTCCGCTTCCTGAAATTGTCAAAATCGGCATGGGCCCTCAAAAGTTTGTCTTTCGCTTCTGCCAGTTCAAGTTCAAGTGCCGCAATACGCTGTTTTAATCCATCGTCCAAAACGGGGCTCTGTTCTTCAGGAGTTTTATCCCACTCATTCTTGAGATTATGATTTTCTTTTTCATTGTGTTTTTTATGAGACATGGTCGGACTTCCTTAAAACGTAGTATATAAACCTTTTCCGGAATGCAGATAATAATTCAAATTCAAAAATTGTCAATCGGATTTATCTTTGGCGGCCTGTTTTTCTTCGATGTCGGCACAGAGTTTTTCATATGATTTCCTGAGAACCTGATCGTCCGTATTGATTTTTAGCAGTTTTTCCCATATTAACTTCGCCTCATCCAGCCTTCCCTGCTCCGCAAGCAGGGCTCCAAGGGCGTAATTGACATGGAAATCTTTCGGATAAACTGAGATTACTCTTTTTAAGTCTTTTTCAGCTTCGGCATAATATCCGAGAAGCGAGTAATAAATTCCCCTGTTGGCGTATGCGTTGAGAAACTTCGGATAAATTGAAATCGCCCTGTCGCAGGCGATAACAGCCTCTTTGTACATATTGACCTTTTCATTCGGATCTTTCTCCTTTTCAGCATACTGTGCCAGTTGGATTGCAAGATTGTTCCAGGTTTTCACGCTGTCAGGGGCAGATCTCACACCTGCAGTTGCAAGACTCATTTGATTATCCCAGTCCTTACCTCGTTCATACGTCCTCACTGAATAGGCAATTACAATAACCGCGAAGATTATAAGAGCTGTTTGAATGCTGAATTTCTTGAAGAACAAGGTCACGATAAGGGCGGAAAACATACATAGCCATATGCTAGGAATATACTGCAGACGTTCCCCGAAAATTGTCCCCGCCATTATAATGAAATTTCCGGCAGGCATAACGCAGACAGCATATGCCATGAGAAGAAATATTATCTTGAATTTAAGTTTTTTAAATGATACGCATATCAATGCCGGAATTCCAAGGAAAAGAATGACTGTCAGCCATGCTTTCCAGTCAAATAATGAAACTGAAGGCAGCAACTGTGCATAAGAATAATCATGGGATAGCACGGATGGCCAGAAGAACTTGGAAAGAGAAAGCCCTTGCACTTTTATGGCACTTACTACATTCAATGGGAACTGGCACAAGGCTATGGGATTGTCGATGGCCGGGTCAAAATTGTATTTTGACGGTATAAATGTGCCAATTGCAAAATATCTTGATGCAAAAAAGACAGCTGAGATAAAAACATAAAAGAGGTAAATAGAAGCCCTGCTTCTTACAAAAGTCCTGATCTTTATGGAACTGAAGGGTTTCTTGAGGTATAAATCAAGGAGAACACAGAGGGGAAGAAAAGCCAATCCGTGCTCCTTTGACCAACAGGCAAAAAGGAAGCTGAGCCCGGCAGCAACACATAATACCTTGTTTTTTTCGACATATGTGTGGATTATAAGGGCGCAAAGAATAAACAGGGCGCAAAGAAGTTCCCCTCGCCCGAAAGCTGGAATTACGGCTTCCGTATGGATCGGATGCACCGCGAATAAAACTGCTGCGAATATCGCAGTCCAGTGTCCCAATCTTAGCCTCAGTGCAAGCTTGAAAACAAGGATTGTAACCAGAAAATGGAAAATCAGGTTCCCAATCCTGAAAGCCGGAGAGTGGATTCCGCTGATTTTTGCGTTGATCCAGTAGGAAAAAAGCGTGAGAGGACGGTACAGCCCCTGTTTCATGTTTTCCTTCCAGAAATCACGTTGCCAGCACTTAAGGGGATTGCCCTCTTGAACATAGAAGCGATCCTTCTGAACAAGAGGAACATCATCAAAAACAAAATCCCCCTGAAGCGAGTCAAAATACGGGAGAAGCACCGCAATGAGGCAAACTCCGAAAATATACGGAAAAACTCTTCTTGTTTTTTTAAGGTTACCGCTGGGTGTCATTTTTCTTTTCTTCTAGATTTATTTCATTCTGCAAATCGTTCAAAGCCTCTTTGATATGCTCCTGTTTTCCATCCAGAAACAGGGAAATATTCCATAATTTCAATGCTTCTGTAGGTTTTCCGATGTTTGCAAGTATCGCGCCAAGTCTATTATAGATGTCAGGCTTATTCGTTCCCAGGGAAATCACTTTCCGCAAATCCTTCTCGGCAGAATCGAAATTGCCTAGTTTTGTATTGTAAAACGCCCTGTGGTTGAGGGCCATTTTACATGAAGGATATATTTCAATAGCCTTGTCTAAGGCAAATATCGCCTCCTTGTAGCTGTTTGATTCTGCAAATTGGCCACCAAGCGCAATCCAAGTCTTAACGCTTTGCGGAGAAGTCCTCACACCGGCAAGAGCCAGGCTAAGTGGGTCATTCCAGTCTGTGGAACGAACATAGGTCCTGACGCCAAGAAAAACAACAATTGCAACAAGAAAAACAGTGAACAGCCTCCGATCCATTTTCCACGAAGCCCGCACCAGAATGCATGCGACGGCAAAACAAAGCCATATGCTGGGTATGTAATAAAGTCTTTCGGCAAATATTGTACCGGTGGGCGTTATGATGTTGGCTGAAGGAAGAATGCAGATAAGATAGGAAAGGAAAAAGAAAATGATTTTCTTCTTAAGCGCAGGAAACATAAAAACCAGGATAAATGGGATCGACAGGATGAAAATTACCAAACCCGCCCCCGCAAGATCGAAAACGGATTCAAGAGGAAGCAATTGCGAGTAGGAATAGTCATGGGAAAGTGTTTGCGGCCATATGAATTTAAAAAGTGCCAGCCCCTGGATGTTTATTGCGCTCAGGATACGGACAGGAAATGTGCAAAGCGCCAGCTGATTGTCCACGAAAGCGTCAAACTTAGTCATGGCCGGAAAAATTGTTCCCATCGCAATGAATCTTGTCAGTACAACTATCACTATAGCAAAGATATAGACATAATATACCCTTACTCCTTTTTGGTGGAAAAGCTCTTTGCTCTTCAGTCCCCCCGAGTAGAAATCATAAAATAAGCACAGAGGAAGCAGGGCCACGCCATGTTCTTTTGACCAGCAGGCTAATATAAGACAGGCGGCTGTGCCGATTGAATAGAGCGGGTTCTTAATAACATAAGTATGAAGGAAAAGTCCGGTAAAAACAAAAAGACCGCATAGAAGTTCACCCCTCCCGAACGTAGGGATTACCGCTTCCGAATGAAGTGGATGAACCGCAAAAATCACCACAGCAAGCAAGGATGCGGTCCGACCAAGTTTCAATCGCAGGGCAAGGTTGAAGGCAATGAAAACAGTCAATAGGTGCAGGACGAGATTCACCGCCCGAAACGGAGGTGAATGCATCCCCGTTATTTTAACGTTTAGCCAGTAGGAAAAAATAGTGAATGGGCGGTAAAGGCCCTGGGCCAGCGATTCCTTCCAGAAATCCCTCTTCCAACAGTCTGTAAACGGATGGGACTCATAATAGAACATATCTTGAGCAAGCAGAGGGATATCATCAAAAACAAATTCTCCCCTTATCGAACCAATATAAGGTATAACTGCCGCAAAAAATAAAATCAGATAGACATAATAGTTATTCTTTGAAATTTTATTAATATCAGGCAAGGTATTTTTATCCTGGAATTTTTATTAATTTTTAAAGATAGTATATTAAAATGCATTGTTCAAGATTCAATTCAATTACCAGTTAGGATAGAATTGTGACGAAAAGCGTCGGCTCAAATACGGGAGAAGGCAACTTTTTCAAATCGAAAAGACGGATCCTTGAATCCACAATTGTCGGAGCCCTGCTATTGCTTCACTTCTCACTGGTTTTTACAGCATCGCAATGCAAATCTCCTGTTTTCGATGAGCCTGTCCATATTGCAGGAGGCCTCAGCTACTGGCTGGAAAACGATTATCGCATCAATCCAGAAAACGGGAACTTCCCTCAAAGATGGGCGTCCATTCCACTCATGTTTGAGAAACTCAAGTTCCCTGATCTAAGACAAATCCCCCTTCTTAAAACTGATCAGTGGACAATCGCGGACGATTTTATTTTCAAATCGGGGAACAATCCTGAAAGAATACTCATGCTCTCAAGGGCGATGATAAGCATCCTCAGCCTGATAACAGGGATAGCCATCTATTTTTATTCAAGGAAAATATTTGGAACAGGAGGGGCGCTCCTATCTCTTTTTCTTTATATTCTTTGTCCTGAAATACTTGCCCATGCAGGATTTGCAACATCCGACATGGCGGCCGCCATGGCATTCACCCTGTCACTTATCTGCATATGGAATGTCCTTAATAGAATCACAGTCAGAAATATTATTTTTTCATCTCTGGCATTATCCATCCTCTTTGTTTCTAAATTTTCAGCATTCATAATAATACCTGTTTATCTGGTTCTCATTCTCATCAGGTTAAGAAATAGGGAACACTCCGAATGTGTGATTTTTTCCCGGAGGATAATTAACGATACTCAGGCAAAACAGATTCTTTCCTATTCAGCAGTGCTGCTGGTCAATCTTATTTCCATTTTGTTTTTCATATGGATGTCCTACGGATTTAGATTTTCCATGCTTAAAGGCAATGGGGAAACTGACAGAAAAACATTAGCCCGTGCTTTTGAATATGCATGTGCACCTTCTGGAATGGCGGGAAAGGCTTTGATTGCAGCAAAAGAAATAAAACTTCTTCCTGAAGCATATCTTTATGGTTTCAGTTTTGTCCTGAAAGGATCAAGCGCCCGGAATTCCTACCTGAACGGAGAGCTCAGCACCAGGGGCTGGTGGTATTTCTTTATTTACAGTTTTATGGTGAAAACACCTATTCCGCTCCTTCTCATTCTTGTAATTTCCATTTTCGCATTGTTCAGGGGGAGGATATTATCCAATGACAAATTTTACATGCTGACCCCTTTCATGGTCTTCATTATGATTTATTTCCTCTTTGCCATATCAAGCAGATTGAACATAGGGAACAGGCATCTCCTGCCCATCTATCCATGCATTTTCATTATCTGTAGTTCCTCATATTTACTGTTGCGCTCAAAACTGCCGACAGTAATTCTAACTGCCTTCCTGTTTGCATGGTTCGCAGTAGAATCTTATAAGATCCGGCCACACTACCTTGCATATTTCAACCAACTTGCAGGTGGACCTGAAAACGGGTACAAACATCTCTCGGACAGCTCTCTAGACTGGGGGCAGGATTTGAAAGAACTTAGGAAATGGGTTGACAACAACAATCAAAACAAAGAAAATGTTTATCTCTCATACTTTGGAACTGCCGACATCAGTTATTACATGAAGGACTATAAACAGCTTCCATGTTTTTTTAAACAGGGAAAAAAGGCAGATGATTTTTTTGAACTCAAAGGCGGCATTTACTGTATCAGCGCCACAATGTATCAATTCACATATTTCAAAGACGGTCTGAAAGGACAAACAGGGCTAAATCCTGCTGATATCAATGAGAACATGTTCATTGGCATTTCTTCAGAAATGAAAAGTTTTCTGGAAGGGAAAACAGACCTGTCAAATACCAACCAAGCTCCCGCAAAGACTGCCACCATTGCTTCATTAAAGAAAAAGTATGATATTTACGACTATCTGCGATTTGCAAAACTCTGCCTATATCTCCGACTCCAAGGGAAAGAACCGGATGCCTATGCCGGCTATTCCATACTCATATTCAGGCTTACAGACAAAGAAATTGAAGATGCATTGTCAAAGTGACTGTGAATTGAAATTAGGTCGCCAGTGAATTATCTTGGAAATATTATTCAGTCATAAACATAAGGTAACGAGAGTGCCTGAAATTTCAAAACCAGACGCCCCCATTGAAAAATCCATTTTAAGAAGGAAAGGCATTATCAGGGAACTGATCCCGATATTGCTGCTTCTTTCAGTTTATTCATTTCTTGTGGTCAGTTCTACATTCAAAAAAGCACCAGTTTTTGATGAGCCGTTCCATATCACGGGCGGCTATAATTATCTGAAGAACGGTGATCTCAAAATGTCATCGGAAGGAGGTTTTTTGACAGAAGCCTGGGTTGCCCTGCCTTTAATTACGCAACCCCTGAAATTCCCCCATGTCGGAGATAGTCTCTTTTCTGGAGCGGACGAATGGGAGACATCCCGGGATTTCTTGTTCCGCTCGGGCAATGATGCTGATTCCATTATTCGCGTTTCCCGCATCATGGTTTTGCTGATAAGCCTTCTAATGGGGATTACCATCTATCTTATTTCACGAAGCATCTTTGGCCCATCAGGCGCTTTAATTTCTTTGTTCCTTTTTACTTTCAGCCCTGACTTCCTAGCTCACGGCGGGCTCGCGACGACAGATATGACATCTTCTTTTATTTTTATCATCACAATCTGGGCGATATGGACGCTGGTTAATAAAATCTCACCTTCAACACTCATTTTCTCATCTCTTGCGCTGGGCCTGTTATTTGTGACAAAGCATTCAGCCCTCATGATAATACCATTTTATCTTATAATGATCATGCTACGCCTTTTTTCAGGAAAACCTCTCCAGGTAAATTGGTTCGGGAAGACATTTATGCTAAAAACACAGAAAGCACAACTTCCGGCCCTTCTTGGAGGTGGTGCAGTGAATGCCGCAATCATAATATTCTTCATATGGGCAGCATGCGGATTCAGATATTCAATGCTACAGGATGACTCAGGACAAGCGCGAATTAGCCTCAACCAGACGACAGAATCATATTTAAATCAGTCCGGAGCCTTCGGCAATTTAATATCAACTGCAAAAAACTGTAAACTCCTCCCGGAGGCTTATCTCTATGGTTTCGCCTTCTTCATAAAATACGGCAAATCCAGATATTCTTTTCTCGACGGTGAATTCAGCACCCAGGGCTGGTGGTATTTCTTCATCTTCACATTTCTTTATAAAACCCCTCTGCCTCTTATTTTCCTGCTTATGATTTCCATATTGATCCTGGCAAAAGGAAAGGGCAATTTCAATAATCCGACCGCATATATGACGGGTGACAGGATTTATCCACTAATACCATTCATTGTCTTCATAATTATATACATGCTTTTTGCAATGACCAGCAGGACAAATATCGGACAGAGGCATCTCCTGGTAGTTTATCCTGCTCTTTTCATTCTTGCCGGCTCTCTTTCATTTTTGTTGACTGGAGGACGTAAAATAGTAAAAATCATTGTTTTATCTCTTTTTGCATGGATGATATTTGAAACGCTGATTGCCTGGCCGAATTACATTTCATATTTCAACCAGATTGCAGGCGGTTCACAAAACGGATACAAACATCTTTCAGATAGCTCGGTTGACTGGGGGCAGGATTTAAAGGGGCTAAAATCATGGCTCGAAAAAAACAATACCCATGACAAAAATGTTTATCTTTCCTTCTTCGGCAATACGGATGTTGAATATTATGGAATAAAAGCAAAAATGCTTCCATGTTACCGCAGTCAAAAATCAGATGATGTTTTTGAATTAAAAGAAGGTATATACTGCATAAGTGCGACAATGTTCCAGTTTCTCTATGTTTCTGAATCATGTCACGGTGAAACTGGGTTCGATATTGCAGATGCCGACGACAATTACTTTAAATCTCTCTCTGAAGATGTAAAATCTTTCCAAATCACAGGAAAAAGGGCCGATCTTGCAATTGAGAAAAAGAAGGAATTCCGGATTTTTGAATATCTAAGATTTATAAAACTGTGCCTTTTTCTGCACAATCGTGAACCTGATGCGATAATTGGAAATTCCATCTTGATTTTCAATGTTACGGATGAGGATATTAAAAAAGCACTTTAACACCTAAAAATCACGCACGCCCCATAAGCCTATCAATGTCAATAAGTTCCCTGTCACCGAGAAGCGTAATCTTCTTCTTAAGGAACCCCTCGGAAATAAGTGTCATTTTTGCACATGTTTCCAATACCTCCAACCTGTCAAAAGCCTCAAGCAATGACTTCCCTACTGTTAAGGCACCATGATTTTTCATTATAATGCAGTTTGCGGTTTTCGCATTTTCAGCTACAACTTCCCCGAGATTCTCAGTTCCCATAAGACGATATGGGGCATATGCGAGTTTACCTAGAATGGCATATGACTCGGCAAGGAGACGGCAGTTTATCTGGGCACTAGTAGCTGCAAATGTACTGGCAACCACAGGATGCGCATGGACAATGGCTGTTATGTCCGGTCTGGCCTCATATATTTTCAGATGCATGGAGCTTTCGATGCTAGGCTTGAATTTGGAAATAATTTTTCCGTTAGCTCCCATAATCCCTATTTCTGATCCCTTCATCCTCCCTTTGTCTGATGCTGAAGGAGTGATAAGAATTTCATCTTCAGATAAACGGACGGAAATATTCCCACCTGATGTTGTAGTAAGTCCTTGCTCATAAAGCCTTCTCATAAAATATGCAACTTCTTCCCTGCATTCATTTAATTTCTTATTCATAAGTTCAGCTTTCATCTTATTTTCATTATTTGCAATAAGTTTGAAGAATATACCTTTGAGGGATAGAATAATAAAGAGAACCTCTTAAAATACAATTTCCTATACGGTTAAATTAAACAAAAGGATGATATCATGAAGTTCGGAATTATAGGTGGTAGTGGAGTTTATGATGCTGGAAATATTCAAAACCTCAAGGAAATATCAGTAAGCACACCTTTCGGGAATCCCTCCGACAAACTGACGACAGGAAAAATTGGCGGTATTGAATTCGCATTTCTTCCAAGACACGGTAAAGGGCATAGGATCCTTCCAGGCGAACTCAACCACAGGGCAAATATCTTCGCCATGAAAAAAATTGGGGTGACCCATATTCTAAGCATATCTGCAGTCGGAAGCCTTCAGGAAAAATACAAACCCAGGGACATCGTTGTTGTAGACCAGTATTTTGACAGAACCAAAAAAGGCTCTGAACATACATTTTTCGGAAATGGAATAGCAGCTCATGTATCAATGGGACATCCAGTATGCCCGGAACTTGCGGAACTTGCGTACAAGGCCGCCTCCGCTTCAGTAACTGAAATACATGGTTCAAGCAAAAGAAAACCAAAGGTACACAAGGGTGGAACTTATCTCAACATGGAAGGTCCCGCCTTTTCCACTAAAGCCGAATCCATGGTTTTCAGATCTTGGGGCATGGATGTCATTGGAATGACAAATATTGGAGAGGCAAAACTTTCCCGTGAGGCTGAAATATGCTACTGCACACTTGCAATGGTGACCGATTACGACTGCTGGCATCCTGACCACGACCATGTCACCGTTGACATGATTATACAGAACCTTGTAGCCAATTCAGGCATTGCGAAAAACATCATTTCCAGACTCCCGGAATTTAAAGGAACACTCAAAGGCAAATGTTCCTGTGGCAGCGCTCTTGCCTGTGCAATTATCACAGCCAAAGACAAAATACCCGCAAAGAGCAAAAAAGATCTTGCGCCCATTATCGGTAAATACGTGAAATAATCATAATACTTCGGAGAACCTTTACACACAAAGATTCCGGCTGAAGCCGGTATTCCAAGCGCATTGTTTATGCAAATTACGTACTGTTGTCACGATAAGCCGTTTGGAGTCACGTCTTTAGGCGGAAGAATTTTTAATGTGCAAGTTACTCCCGAGACGTAGTTTATTGAACTTGTATCTTTAGGAACGCCACAAATTTGGTGGCATAACATTCGGTAAAATAGTGCATGGAAAAGAAAGATTCTTCATGGGATCTGTCAAAGAAGACAGTCTGCAGGAATGCCACCTCATGTATTTCCTTATTGATAATCCTGCTTTGCCTGCTTTCCTATTCGAGAGGACTGACAGGACAATTCGTATTTGATGATACGGCATTAATTGAAAATGACTCATTCTATAAAACTGAGTCAAATCCGTTGAAATGCTGGGATCGCGGGTTCTGGTCCGATGGCAAAGGTGGCCTTTACAGACCTGCAGTTATTTTCTCTAACTGGCTGAATGTTAAATTATTCGGCCTTTCATCCCCCATGTTCAGGGCTGTAAACCTGCTCCTGCACATGGCAGTGGCATTTCTTGTATATCTGCTTGTGAGAAAGATTAATCTGGGGCAGTCATGTGCGATAATCGCATCTTTGCTATATGCCGTCCATCCGCTTCACTCGGAAGCAGTAATTCCTGCTTTCGGTAGAGCCGAACTTCTTTGCGCAGTTTTTTTCATGCTAGCTTTCATTTTTCACATCAAGAAAGATGATTTCAGGAATTCTGCGATACTTGCCGGAGTATTTTTCTTACTTGCTCTATGGTCAAAAGAACACGCTGTAGCCTTCATCCCGCTCTGCGTCCTATATGACTTACTCTTGGGAAAAATTAAAGACAAGAAACTGATATTAAAATATTCCGTTTACTTTGTCTGCTTTGGTCTATTGATATTTTCAAAATATTCAGCGATGCAAACTATTTTTCCATGCAAGGATAGAAATGAGGCGCTAGTGGACAACCGTCTAGCCTTATGCAGCAGTTCCATACGCTTTGTCAGCGCGGTCAGAATCCAAGGGATAGCACTGGCTAAATTCGTATATCCTTCGAATTTGTCGCATGATTATTCATATGCCCAGATTGTCCCGTCAAAATCAATCTACGACGTTAAATCCATTCTGACTTTGATAATATCTTTTGGATTGCCGATTTTACTTATTTATTTTTATCCAAGAAGAAAAATGGCAGTTATTTTCCTCGTTTCTGCATATGTCATATGCGTTATTCCGGCGGGAAACTTCATAATACCGGCAGGAACAATCTTTGCAGAGAGGCTTTCATATATACCTTCAATATGGCTTTGCATCTTCTTATCTCTATCCATCATAAGGATTTCAAAGAGTATCCCATTTTTTATAACCTTGTTTGCTTTAATATCAATCATCAGCTTGTTATCGTATCGGAGTATTCTCCGTTGTAATGACTGGCAGAACAGAATGAGCCTCGCAATTTCAGGGATTAAAACTTCACCCTTAAGCATTAAAACCTGGGGTAATCTTGCCGTTCAATTCGAAGAAACTAAGCAATATGAGGAGGCAATCACCGCATGCAACATTGCTATTGGGATTTATCCGGACGACCCGTCTCTCTATCTTAAAAGAGGAACTTATTACACGAGGTTAATGATAAATGATGAGGCTGAGAAGGATTTCAAAAGAGCCCTGTCAATAAACCCTGAATATCTCCAGGCAAGCATTAATCTTGCGATTGTTTTGGCAAATACCGGCAAAACCGAGTCCGCAAAAAGCATCTTAAAAAATATTCTGCTTAAATATCCATTACAGGAGGCTGCCTCAAAAATGCTGGAATCATTGGAAAAACAGTGAAATCTATCTCTCATATTCAGCCTCATTTATAAAATATGATAAAAAATTTATAGTTTTCTTTATTTAGCTATTGCTTTTGAACGTGTTTTTTGATATAATTAAAATCAGAGTAGAATAAAAAGGGTCAAAAAGTAAAAAGTAAAAAGTAAAAAGGAGAAAGAAAATGAAAAAAAGTCGTGGATTCACACTGATCGAGCTCTTGGTCGTTATCGCGATCATAGCAATCCTGGCAGGAATGTTACTTCCCGCCCTCAGCCAAGCCCGTGAAAAAGCTCGCAGAATTAGCTGTACCAGCAATCTGAAGCAGATCGGTCTTGCACTTCGTATGTATTCTCAGGAATTCAAAGAAAGATTCCCAGACAAACAGAAAACAGAGGGTTTGGAAATGCTTCGTTCGAATGGATATCTTGAAAGCGTCAAGATGTACACATGCCCTTCGACAACTGATGCGATTACTGACAACTACAATCTTTTAGACGCAAACGTAACTGTATCTTATGGTTATCTTGGCGGTTTGACTGAATCAGCTGCAGTTGATAGCGCAGTAGCTGCCGATAAGTCAGGCAGACCCAACCATACCAAATATGGCAACATTCTATTTGTTGATGGACATGTAGCAGGGTTCGCTGGCGGAACTTGGGGATCATCAAGTGCTAACTTTGGTTCAGTTGCAACAACTTTGTTCAACTAATTTGACTTTGATTTGAAATGACCCTTAGAGGGAGTTTGAAAAAACTCCCTCTTTTTTTTGCTTTTATCTTTTTCTTATGTATATGTATATTTCTAAATAGAAATATACCAAATATGTTCAATCTTTATAAATCCGCTAGAAAACCTGCTTCTACTTGTATACTCATCCTTTTTCTTACAATTGTTTTTTCATTCCCTCTTCTTATACTGCTTCCATCAGATACTCTTTCCCTTCAATCTCTTATATGTATTTTCAGCATTGACGCCATTTGCACACTATCAATATCATTATTGATTTTAAAAAAAGAGACACTCTCATATTTATTCCACTTTCATCCTGTGCCAGCTATCGCGTTGACAACTGTATTCGCAATTGAGATGCTCCACTTCATGCTGATTACTAGTTATTCATCGAGAGATTTCGCGTTTTCCATTACCTTATTTGTTGTTCCACTTGCCATATATGCATATGGAGCCGAAACCAAGAAGAGTATTATTTATTTCCTATCATTATTTTGGCTAATAAATACATGCCATTGCTTGTTGCAGATAATTAACAACGCTAATTGCACCGGAATTACAGGGAACCAAAATTGGAATGCTTCACTGATCCTAGCCACAAGCCCTTTTATAATTTATTTTATTAGCAAGAGGCTTTCAGAAAAATATACAAGTACCAGCATCAATCTGTTTTTATCCTCAATCCCTGGATTTATCTCGTTATATTTCATCTATTTATGCGATTCCAGAGGTGCTTGGCTTTCGCTAGTTGCGTTATGTTTCATTGTATTTATTATTTATCTGCCTGGACTTAAACGCAGGCTCCTCCTCAGAATTACCCTATATTCGATATTATTACTTGTTTTATTCACATTATTTGAAGGGCGTATATTTGCAGGCTTTATTTTCAAAGATGTTAGGTTCTCCCTATGGCACAGCACGTTAAGACTTTTTATGGACAATCCGCTACTCGGAGTGAGTTGCCCGTCTTTTGAAAGCGCCTATGCACAATACAGACCTATTGACTACTTCATAAAAAGCCATTATTTTGCTTTTAGAACTACTCATCCTCACAATGAGTTCCTGTATATATTGGCATGCTTTGGTATTTTCGGAGCTATTTCTTGGATAATCCTGTGGATCTATCCGTTAGTGAAATTATTTAAAATATTTAAAAAGCTTGATTCAATAATAAAACTTTCATTGCTTTCTCTGACAATACTTGTCATCCATTCAATGTTTGATCTTATACTTTTCCAGTGGCCGACAATTTTCATCGCCTGCATATTGCTTGGCCTGTTATGGCAGGAATGCTGGCCTATAGGAAAAGGACTTAACCGGCTACGCCGGGAATCTTATGGCTTATTAACCTTCCCCTGCCAGTTTATCTGGCAGGAAAGGGAGATTGGGAGGCTAAATGAATGTCCCTTAGCCTCCCAATCTTTGCCTCCTGCGGGGCAAGCCCGCAGGGGGGCCAATAAATACAATTTCCTATACAATAAATTTACCACAGGCATCTTGCCTGTGGACTTGAATACAATTTCATATAAAAGTAATCCCTCAATAAGCAAAATAGATTATATCCAGAAATTCCTAATTCTCGCCTCTTTCATTCTTTCTTTTAGCGTATTTACCCTTTTCAGCTATCAGGATTTCATGTATTCCGCAAACATTAGGAACTCAAAGATTGCATTTTATTATTCCAAGGAACCGGCAAAATCATTGGTTTACTTGAATGACGCTATTGATTACATACCTGTCCCCCCTTCAATTTCACACTGCGGAATAGTTTCATCCACAATTTTCAAAGACAACATCATGTCATTGTTTTATTTTGATAAACTTTTAAATACTCCATGCCCTCAGATAGCGCACAGCAATAGGCATATTGCAGAATCCCTTTTAAAATCAGGAAGAAAAAAGGAAGCCCTCGATTTTCTGCGAAAAGATACTGGTAATTTTCCAATCTCGGTCGTATCGCTATATATGGAAATGTCGCTAGAAGATGAACTTGGGCAGAAGCAAGAAGCTGAAATAACTGCCGAAAAACTGTTCAATGCGCTTCGACATATGGGGCTCACTGAAAAGCATATTCCAGCAATACTAAAGAACCCATATTATGAGAATAAATTTGTTGAACTTAGAAATATGAGTAAATAGTAATATGCTTAACTTTATTAGTTTTAACAGCAACACATATTGTGCACTATACGCCATTTTAATCTACATTGCAGCCGCTTACGTTATAGGTTCTCTTTTCCCGTTTAAAAGTTTCAGATATCCAGGATTGAATATTATAAAATTAATTATCGGAATGGATATTATCACCATATCCGGATACTTGCTTGGATATTTCGGCCTGCTGACTGCAAATACACTCGTCATACTATTTTCCTCGATTTCATTTCTAGGAATATTTTTTTTATTCTTCAAACGCAAATCAGAATTTAAAATAAAAAAAATATCTCTGAAAAAATATTCTCCACTACTTATCGCGTTATCCTTGTTTCCACTAATGCTTGGGCGTGCCCTCTGCCTTCCAGCCGGATGGGATGAACTTACATATCAGCTTGCTCTACCTGCAAGATGGATTCATAGCGGACAACTTTCAGTTTTCATTGATAATCCGTACTCCGCATTTCCTTCAGCAGCATCTGTGAATTTTTATGTCCTCATGATGACTGGTGGAATTTTGACTCCTAGGCTCTTTGTTCTTTCACTATGGACAATCTCTATTATTTCACTTTACCTTCTAATAAAACCTGGATTTTCAAGATGGACGTCAAGTATTATAGCGTTCAGCTTTGGTTCGTCATTCGCCGTTATTATGGCCTCTACCTCCGCATATACAGAACTTTTCATCCTTGTTCAGGTTGCTGGAATTCTTCTTCTGTTTAAAAACCTATCTTGTTCAAGCTCGGCTTTTTACATATTGGGTCTAGCAGGATTTATGGCTGGAATAGCGGCATCGGTAAAACTTACAGGTTTAATCATCGGTATCGCTTTTTTCATATACATCATGATAATAAAATATAAAACCAATGAAAAATTAAAAATTTCATCAATCATTCTATATCTGTTAACTTTTGTATCTACTCTTACCATTTTCTATGCACGTCCTTATTTTATGACCGGTAATCCTCTATATCCTTATTTTGCCTGGCTATTCAGCAATGATATTCCTTCAATTGAGATGAGCAAGTACCACCATTTGCTTGGAAGCATTAAATATGGTGTCAATGGCTTTTCCGCATTTTTTACAACTCCCTTTTTGCTGGCAATTTCACCTGCCGCTTTTGACGGTGGATTCGGATGGCAGTTTCTTATAATTTTTTTATTATGCATCTCTTCTGCAGTAATCGCGATTAAATCAGCAAACCCCAGAATGATTGCATATGTTTCTATTGCATTTGTCTTCTATTCATTCTGGTTTTTTACCGCACAGCAATCAAGATTCCTGCTACCTTCAATATTTATTGTTTTTATTCTATCTAAACACGCATTTCGCAATATATCATATTCAATAAGAAAATATTTAATACTGATTCTACTGCTTTTGACACTCATATCCATTCCAGGCAATATTGTAAAGGATTGTTTTCTCTCATGGCAATCTGTTCTAGGTTCAATAAAAGCAGCAGACTATTTATATTCGTCTACAGGTCCCGGTTATCTTAAATCCGTGGATATTGTAAATACAAAACTACCCAGAAATGCCAAATTAATGCTTATTTTCGAAAACAGAGGACTTTATTTTAATAAGAACTATGTGATTGGAACTCCATTCTTCCAAGAGCAATTCTTTACTCCCCCAGAACAAATAACTGATCCATCCCAAATAATTGACATTCTTAAAAAGCATAGAATAACTCATGTCCTGATAGGTCTTTCAGAAATCGATCCAGACAGGCTTCCGGAATATCTCGATAGGACTGCGAATTTTACGAAACTTATTGGGGTGCTAATAGATAAAAAACAGCTTAAAAAGCTTTGGGAGGACGAGGGATTCGGAATATATGAAGTCAATTAAATTCCAAAGAAAACAAGATCTCATGGTTTTGCTTTGATAGCTGCAGCCACTTCAGCATCATCTAGTTTGTAAATCAGGATCGAATATCCAATATTGTCGTCAGGCACACGTTTCTCAAGATACTTTGCGAGTTTCGCGAACCTCATTGAATTATATAGTACAGTGGATCCCGAAAAATGGACAAAGTATAAGGTGTGATCCAAATTAAGAAAAAACACGGAAGGGATTAC
>CAZION010000011.1:0-77253 GCA_964540865.1 uncultured Victivallis sp. | reverse complement strand
AAATGTGTAAAATAGCTTTTTCACTTAAATTATCCTCCGCATGATATAATTATAGATGTATTATACTATGCCATAGCATAATTGCCAGCTCCGTGTCTTGTTTAAGAGTCCGATAAATAATAATACCTTTGGGCAGGAGAAATCTCCACAGCAACATTGAAAGTTTTGACTCTTAGCGGCGTATATCATTTGCCCCTCCTTTTCATCAGAACTCTACCGCTATTGCCTTGTATTATCCATTATAATCCTGTTATTAGGATTGATATTTAGATGTTATTGCCATATTATTGCCTTGTATTTCATATTTATCAGACGGTTAACCCGGTATCACAAGGGGGCGCAGGATGAAAAGAAAAATAGACGTATATTTGGACGCCTGGCGGATCTCGGAAAACAGGAAACCGCTACTGGTCCGTGGAGCAAGGCAGGTAGGCAAAACTTATTCCGTCCGGAACCAGGGAAAAAAATTCGAGCATTATCTTGAAGTTAATTTCGAGGAGGAGAAAGACATCCGGAAGATTTTCGAAGGTTCCCTGAACCCGGCGGTGATTGTTGAAAAATTGTCCGCTTTCTACAAGGTTCCTGTCTTGCCCGGAAAGACATTATTGTTCCTGGATGAAATCCAGTCCTGCCCCCAGGCAATAAGCTCATTGCGCTTTTTTTATGAGAAAAAACCGGAAATCCATATAATTGCCGCAGGTTCCCTTCTGGAATTCGCATTGGAATCACTTCCTTCTCTCGGCGTTGGAAGACTCGCTTCACTCTTCATGTACCCGATGAGTTTCCATGAATTCCTGAATTCCACTGGAGATGAGGCGCTTGCAAAGGCAGTGTCTGATGCTGACTTCAACACACCAATTGAAGCCGCGTTCCACAATAGGCTCATTGACAGGCTCAGGACGTTCTTTATAATTGGTGGAATGCCGGAGGTTGTCCAGAATTACATCATGAACGGAGATCTTCTAAAATGCCAGAATATCCTGGATCAGCTTCTGACCACCTTCATGGACGATTTCGCCAAGTATAAAAAACGCGCGCCAGTGGCTCGTCTCGAGGAGGTATTCAGGTCTATTTCTTTCCAGGCAGGGCAGAAGTTCAAGTATTCAAAGGTTGATCCTGTAGTCTCGTCCGCAGTCTTAAAGGATGCACTGGAACTTTTAGTAAAGGCCGGACTTGCCTATAAAATCCATCACTCTTCAGCACAGGGGATCCCCCTCGGCGCCCAGATTGATCCAAGGAAATTCAAGGTCGCATTATTTGACACAGGGATGCATCAGCGGCTGCTTGGACTGGATCTGTCGACTATTATTGTAGCCGATGATCTAAATTCCATAAACGCCGGCAATATTGCTGAAATCTTCACTGCACTTGAAATCCTCTCCTACAGCAATCCTGAAACAAGGAATCAGCTGTTCTACTGGCATCGCGAATCAAAAAGCAGCAATGCCGAAGTAGATTACATCCTTCAAAAAGGCAGACAGATCATCCCGCTGGAGGTGAAGTCGGGAACCAAAGGGCAGATGCAGAGCATGAGACAGTTCATGTCCGAAAGGGATTCGGAATATGGAATCCGTATTTCACTGGAGAACTTTTCGTATTTCGACAAAATCAAAGTCCTGCCATTGTACGCCATATATAAACTGTTTGAACAAGAACGTCAATCCTTAACGGAATTGATGTAGGGGAAAATTAAAAAATGGAGAAACAACTCATGAAGCGGATATTGATAGACAGGGAGCCTTTCATAGACGTGGCGAAGTTTGAGACAGGCTGGGCCTGGACGAGATGGGGGAACTGGCCTGCGTGGTGGGTGGATCATCCCGAGCGCCCGCTGGAGGCACCTTCAGTGGCTGTGTTCCGCCTTAAATTCAAACTGGCCGAGGCCGAACCACTCCGCCTTCATGTGAGCGCCGACAACCGTTACCGGATATTCCTTGACGGCTGCGAATTTGGGCAGGGATCTGAACGCGGTGATGTACAGCATTGGTTTTTCGAGACCTATGAGGGAAACCTTCCGGCAGGTGAACACGTACTGTCGGTTCAGACATGGTGGCTCGGAGATAAAGCTCCCTACGCCCAGATGAGCGTGCGCCCCGGCTTCATGCTGGCTGCCGAGGGTGTATTGCTCAAACAGCTATCCACGGGACATGCGAAATGGGATACTGCGCTGATGCCAGGGGTCGGATTCATTCCTCCTGGCAATACTTTTGGTACCGGATGGAACTTGCGAGTCGACGGTTCAGCATATCCGTGGGGTTGGGAAAGCGGTGGCGGCGAACTTGAATGGAGGGATGCACAAAAAATCACCGAGGCTGTCTCCTCCGCATGGAAAAATGAGATCCCGCCTTACTGGATGCTTACGCCTGCCGTACTGCCGCCAATGCTGGATGAACCTGCAAATCCCGGTGTCTTGCGACATCTTGCAGAAGGAACCACCCCATATCCCGTCTCGATTAAGCAACATCTTTCCGATGAGGCACTATTATGGAATAAGTGGCTTTCAGGGCATGCCTCAGTGAGCATTCCTCCCAAAACAAGCAGGACTGCAATTATTGATCTCGAAAACTATCATTGCGCATATCCAGAGATGGTCGTATCAGGCGGCAAAGGAACCAATATCCGTCTCCAGTGGGCGGAAGGACTCTTCCTGAAAGCCGACGGCGGCGGTAAGGGACAGCGCGATGAAATCGAAGGCAAGTTTTTCCGCGAGGGAGTCGGTGATGAGTTTCTTCCGGACGGCGGAGAAAACCGACTGTTCACAACACTCTGGTGGCAGGCCGGACGCTATCTTGAGCTGACAGTTACTACCGGCGACTTCTCTGTCACACTTGAACGCCTTAGTCTTCGCAACACAGGATATCCTCTGAAAACGGAGGGGAGTTTCAAAGCTTCAGACGAGCAGTTCTCCAGTTTTCTGCCTATTGCCGAACGCGCCATGCAGATGTGTTCACACGAAACTTACATGGACTGTCCGTACTATGAACAACTCATGTACGTAGGAGATACACGCCTTGAAGTTCTGACCACCTACGCCATGACGCCAGACGCTCGCCTGCCCCGCAAGGCGCTACTTCTTTTCGACTGGTCACGAAGGAATTCCGGTTTTACACAGTCCCGCTATCCGTCGCGGGTCTGCCAGATAATACCTCCGTTCTCTCTCTGGTGGGTATGCATGGTCCATGATTACTGGATGTGGCGCAATGACGAAGCGTTTGTCAAGGATAGAATGCCGGGCGTCAGAGCTGTAACGGAGGCTTTCCGATTACTTCTCCGGCCCGATGGACTCATTGGCGCGCCGAATGGCTGGAATTTCACTGACTGGGTAAACGAACCATTGACATGGCAGGCGGGAGTTCCTCCAAAAGCAGAGTTCGCCCAGAGTTCCATCTTGAACCTGCATTTCGCACTCACCCTTCTACTCAAGGCCGAAATAGAGACAAGTCTTGGAGATCATGAGCTAGCCAAACGTGACCGAACCACGGCCACCACTCTGACTGAAGCCGTCATGATGGTCTTTTGGGATGAAAAAAGAGGACTGATAGCAGATGATGCCAATCACGAATTTTTCAGTGAGCATGCGCAGTGTCTTGCAATCCTGGGCGGTCTTCTCAACAAAAAGAAATGTCAAATCATAGGCGACTCTCTCTGTTCAGCAAGTGGCCTATCGAAAACGACAATATACTTTTCCCATTATCTGTTCGAGACCTTCCACCTGCTGAGAAGGGATGAACTTTTCTTCGAGCGTTTGAAACTCTGGTTCCAATTGCCAGAACATGGATTCAAGACGACATTTGAATCACCTGAACCATCGCGTTCTGACTGCCATGCTTGGGGAGCCCACCCATTGTTCCACTGCTATGCGACAATACTTGGAATCCGACCCGATGCGCCGGGATTCAGCCGAGTCCGAATCGCACCAATGCCGGGGCGCCTGAAAAAGGTTTCCGGAACGCTTCCCCATCCACAGGGAGAAATAGAGGTGAAGATTGAAAGAGGCGAAGGCGATTCACTGGATGCAATTGTCATCCTGCCGGCAAAAATTCAGGGTGTATTTGCCTGGAAGGGAATAGAACGGCAGTTAAAGCCCGGGAAAAATATTTTAAAATTTTAAAACACATGCAGATGGTTGTATTTGTCAGAAAAGCTATAACCCTGGAGGCATTAGCACCGGAATGGTTTGCCGTCCGTGGCGGCGGTAGATCAAAAAATCACCATCCAGGGTCATGACCATGCTGTCCTCATGCAATTCCATCATCTTGACCAGGCATGCGTCCGCCAGCGACATTGGGACACTCGAATATTTTTCCATTAGGGTGCGAATGGATTTTGCGTATGTTGAAACTTGGAAATCGACAAGCAGCACCCCTCTTTCAACAAGTTCAAGAACGGCAGCAGTTCCACCGGGCGCGTCCTGAAGGAGGAAACAGGCTTCGGCAAGAACCGCCTCGCAGGTAAGCATTGGAGGATTGATTTCCCCGAGTCTTTCACATGCCCAGGAGTGGAATTTGTCCCTCCTGTTTATGCATGCGACCAAAGGTCCAGTATCAATGAGTATCCGCTTCCTCATGCACCAAAACCCTTCATGTGCTTATTGTTGTATGAGAGATCCACAGGTCCGTCAACACATCCAATCAAATCAGATGCCATCGAAAGACAGGAACATTTCCGGTCCGACTTAGTTGCGACCATACGTTCCAATGCGTCACGGATCAGCTCCGATTTGCTGGATCCGCGTTTTTCCGCAATCTGCGCAAGCCTGAAATCAAGCGCTTCAGGGACTTTCAGGGAAATCGTCGTCATTTCTTCATCCTCCATATAATACCATTCTGGCTATACTGTAATACCTTAAAGGGGACAAGTCAAAACAGTAAGATAAAAATCAACTTGGTGCTTTGTGCCACTTTCCGGACTTTTTAATCTCCAAGTCTTGGGGCCTCCGTGGTTAAATACGGAATTCGCAAAAAGGAACGCGCAATAAATTGCGCTACTACTAACAATACGCGGAAAATTTGGTCACATGCGGAAAAGTGCGCCCATTTTCCTGCCTAGAAGTATAGATGCCGCTCCGAGCGTGCAGGCCAGGAAGAGCATTGCCCAGACGCCGAAGGCGCAGGCGATATAGGGACCGGAACCCAGTATCTGAGAGAGCTCGAATATCGCCTTTGTGACTGGATAGAAAACGGTTTTCTGCGCCAGGATCAGCGAGTCTGAAACCTCAAGCATGGAAAAGCTAAATGCGAACAAGGCGCCAACAATCAGGTTTGCGCTGATCAGAGGAACCGTTATTTTGCGAATAGTCATAAATGAACTTGCCCCGAGATTCTTCGCAGCTTCCTCCAATTCCACAGGAGTCTGTTCAAGCCCTGCTGCTGCGGCCCTGACCACATACGGCAGTCGTCTTACCGCGTATGCCGCAGCCAACAGCATCGTCGGATTTGTTATCGGATTCATAAATTCCCGGGCCCAGCTGAAACGGACAGACAAGCTGAGATAACCGAACGCCATGATTATGCCGGGTACGGCAAGCGGCAGCATCGACAGCATATCGAACAGGATTGCACCCTTCAGTTTCCAGCGTACAACAAGAAGCGCCGTAAGGAATCCGGCACCGAGGGCGAAAATCATTGCAATGCTGGAATATTTCAGACTGTTCAGAATACTTGGAACAACAATCTTATCAGAGAGTGCGTTCTCAAAGTGCATGAGGGAATAAACATGAGGAACAACGGTGCCATACCAGTCCTTCGAGAAGGCTGTCAGGATCAGCGCAACATGCGGAAGCGTGGCGCAGCAGGTTATTCCCAACATAAGGATCAGCGGCAGATACTTCTTCCAGCCGGCAATTGTTACTGCGGAGGAACCGGAGCTCCCTTTGGTGACTGTTCCGGCAGAATTCCCGCCGAATGCAAATCTTGACAGCATATAAAGTCCCGCGGCAATCACCAACATCACCAGGACGAGCGAATATGGGAGCGGATTGGTTTCCAGCTCGGTGATGCCATTGAATATCTGGACTGTTGTAACGCGGTTATATCCGAACATCAGCGGCGTTCCAAGTTCGGTGAAGCTCCAGATCAGGACGATGCTTCCACCGGCAAGCATTCCGGGTTTGACAAGAGGCAGGGTTATTTTCCGGAATCTGTACCAGCGGTCGGCTCCCAAGTTTCTGCCGGCCTCATCCATCGCTGGATCAATGTTCGCCAGTGATGTAACCAGGTTCAAATATAGAATCGGATACAGGTGCAACGCTTCAATGAAGCATACCGACCAGAAGCGTCCATGCCCTCCCAGCCAGTCCACAGGAGAAAGGCCTAAACTTGCCAGAAGCGTATTAAAGACTCCGTAATTTCCCAGAAGGTGTTGGAAGCCGAGAGCACCGACAAACGGTGGCAGAATCAGAGGAAGCATGACGAACAGGTTGGTGAGTGTCTTTCCTGGGAATTCAAATTTGTCATAAACCACCGCCAGCGGCAGGGCGATAATGAAAACCATCAACGTGGTGACCACTGCGATCGCAAATGAGTTCAGAAGACCTTCCAGATAAATCGAACTCTTGAATATTTCGAGCAGCATCTGTAGGTTCAAGCCCTGCTCCACCACCGTATAAACCGGCAAGATCAGGAATAGTGAAAAAAACACCAGCAGCAGAAACGCAGTCATGTAACGGAAGAAATTCATTTCCTTTCCTCCGCCAATTGCGCCGACCTTAGATAATTCTGCCGCGACCCTTCCGTCCATTCGCGTCTCAGCCTCATCACGTCAAGCATTGTCCAGTCCTTGCTTGTGGAAAGCAGAGCGGCGTTTTTTCCTGCTTCTGCGTAAGGGAAAGGCAGTTTATTGAATTCGGACATCGCCTGGGGAACGGCTTCCGGGCCGCCGGCTTTGATAATTTCATCCCATGCTCTCTTAAGCTCCGGCTGCGGATCCAGGGCGATGCATTTTATCATAATCCGGATAAGATTGAAATACGGTCCGGTCCAATCTGCGTGATACTTAAAACCTTCACTGTCCCGATATGGATCATAACCGCTGTCGGACATGTAACGCTGGTATTCCGGGACAAACATGTCTTTCCGTATCGGAGTGCGACGCAAAGCGTATTTAAGCGGTCCGCCAGGAGTTTCCAATTTAAAATCCCAAAGCTTCTGCCCTTCCTTTGACAGAACAAACTCGATAAACGCACGGGCCGCATTCGGATTCTGCGAACCTCGCAAAAGCTGAATCGGATCAGGAGAAACCGATGTACCGTTACGTGGAGAAATGTAGACAACACGAGCTGAGCCGGACTGCAGTTCCGTCCATTCCGCTTCGGCGCGTCCATAGAAGTCAATGCACATTCCCGCTGCGGTATCGCCGTTGGCGACATCCTGCGGCACTTTGCCGGCCGAATCCGTGATATATCTGGAATTTGCAGCAATCCTTTTTATCAGGTTAAGCCCGTCTGACCAGCCGGTGCCCTTGCCATTTAATGCGTCCTTTGAAACGGCTTCAGCCATAGACTCCTGAATTATCATTTCAAAGCACTTGTTGATTGAACCAGACTTGGTCGGATCGGCAACGGCTATCTGCTGGAAGAAACGAGGTTCGCCCAAATCGTGCCAGGAGACGGGAGGAGAGGAATCGCGCATTGATTTCATCCTGTCGAAATTGTAACAGATACCGAATGAGGCAAGGCACGCTCCGTAATATCGGCCCTTCTCGTCGTAGAGGATTTCCCCGCTGAATTCACGTGGCATTATCTCATTTGAAAACCAGTCGGGATGGAGTTCCCGGATTCCGGCATCAACAGCATAACCTTTATCGGCATGCTTGGATTGGTCGTAAGCACCACCACCAAAGAACAGGTCGATCCCGATTCCTACATCCGATGCAAGAAACATTTTTCTAGCTTTCACGGCTTCGGGCGACGCATCTGGAGATGGACGATCAAGACGGTGGTTGGTAAATGCGCCCGCTATGGTTTTGCTCCAGTCCCCGTTCTCCGGATTTGACTCCCAGTATTGGCGGAATGCGGCTTCAAAACGGTCGTTGATGTAGCGGACAATATCCGAAGTGCCACCCGGACTCCGCCAGTCAAAAGAAATCTCCCTGCCGAATTTTTCCAGGTAATATTTCCTGAAAGCGTGTTCGAATTCATATTTTATCGGTTCGGCATGGGGGGTAATGATTATCAGCCGGTCTTTGCCGGAAACAGACTCTTTGCTCTGATGTGGACGCAAAAGCAGCGGAATAGCAACCAGGACGGCAAGCGGCAAAAACGCCAAAAGCAGGCGCCAAATCATGGTTTTACTTGCAGAACCAATTGCCAAACTCATAAACCCACATCCTTAAAGGCCATAGTTCTATAATTTTTTCCTGCGGAAAAAATTTTTTTAGAGTATTAAGAGAATAGTTTTTCAGAAAAAGAACGAACTTTTTCTGAAAAACTATAAAAGGACAACATTCTCGGGGGCAATGCTGAATCGGCATTTCTGTCCGAGCTTTCTGGCTTTGAAACCCAACTCTGTCACAGTCAGCCTGCATCCGTTGGAATTGATGTTCCATATCGCGGTTTCACCAAGGAACACACCGTCTTCGATCACTGCTTCAAAACTGTTGGTAGCGGTAATGTCGTCGAACAATATGTTTTCCGGACGGATCAAGACGGTTATTTTTGCGCTGTCCTCAGAAGCCTTCAATGTCGAAGTCAGTTTTCCAAGAGCGGTTTCAACCACCGTCTTGTTTTTTTCGCTGGAAAGCACTGTGCCGGGGATGAAATTGCATTCCCCGAGAAAACTGGCGACAAACTGGTTTGCAGGTCTGCGGTATAACTCCTCAGGAGTGCCGGTCTGCTGAATCACACCCTTGTCAATCACTGCAATCCGATCAGCCATGCTAAGCGCTTCCTTGCGGTCGTGGGTTACGTAAATCGCCGTAAGATTCCGCTCCTTGCATATTCTACGGATTTCGACTCGCATAGAGTCGCGAAGCCTGGCGTCAAGATTTGACAGCGGCTCGTCCAGGAGTAGAATCTTCGGATTAACCGCCAAGGCTCTCGCCAAGGCAACCCGTTGCTGTTGCCCTCCTGAAAGGGATGTCGGCTTGCGGTCACAAAAGTCGCTCAACTGGACCGTTTCCAGTGCGGCTTTCACGCAACGGTCAAGTTCCGTTTTTTTCACTCCGGCAGCATTCAGTCCGAAAGCCACATTCTCAAATACAGTCATGTGCGGCCATAATGCATAATTCTGGAAGACCATGGCGGTCTGGCGTTTTTCTGGCGGCACACCGGTTATATCTTTCTGATCGAAACTGACAGTTCCGCTGTCCGGCTTAACGAAACCGGCAATGATCCGGAGGAGCGTAGATTTGCCGCAGCCGCTTGGGCCGAGAAGAAAGAACAATTCCCCCGAATTGATGCAGAGGTCCAGCGGGAGCAGGACTGGGTTCCCGGGGAAATATTGCTTACTTATTCCACTGATATTCACTTTAGTCATGATTTACTGAGTCCCAAACAAAAAAGGCGCGATCTCTTCGACCGCGCCTTTTATTTCATGTCATTAACCTAGAATTTGAAATTGATAACCGGAAAGAAAGGAATCATTCCATCCTTGATATAGTTTAGAATACCTATCTGGAATCCTTTCTTCTGGCTCAAATTTACGATTCCGAGCTGGACTCCAGCGAGTTCCTCCGTGTAATTCACAATGCTGAACTGAAGTCCGTTCATCTTCTGGGCGTAGACATAGAATCCAGCCGTCTGCAAACCGCTCACATTTGCAGTCAAGGATGTGAACAAACTGGCTTCAACGCCGTCAACTATCCCGTTACCGCTCGATATTGGAGCGCCGACTTTTACACCATATATTTTTGAATTGAGTGAAGACGAAGGCACTCCAGGCATGAAAACAAGTTCAAAGAATTCCCAGTCATTTAAAGTTTGAACTGCTGCTGGAGCAGCCGCCTCCTTCTTAACAGGTTGTTTTGCCGCAACCGCGTCTTGAGCAAATACATTTAAAGTTAAACAGAAAGCTATCATAAAACCTAGAATCATGCTTTTCATTACTTTTCTCCTTTGGTTATATATGGACTTCTAAAATTAATACTTGATATTGAACAACAATGTGAAAGGAATCCATCCGTCTTCAATAATGTTTATGACACCAAGCTGTACCCCGTTCTTTTTACTGTAATTGAAGGCTCCAAACTGGAAACCTGTCAACTCTTTAGTCATGTTTACCGCACTCATCTGGAAACCGACCACTTTTTCAGACAGGTTCACAGCTGAGGCCTGGAATCCACGGACATTTTTTGCGAAATTCACAAGTCCCGGCTGAAACCCTATGATATCTTCTGCAACATTCACTGTGCAACTTGCCTGAAGTCCGAAAACCTTGTTTGCTATTGTCGGCCCAGTCCACGAGGCCTGAATACCTTCAACGTCCTTTGCGATTGATGGACCCGCCGCCGTCGCCTGGACACCTTTGATATAATCTGTTCCGCTGTACAGGAGGGAAGGCTCAAATCCATAAACCCTGCCGTATCCGTCGACCATGGGTGCACCAAGCTTTAGCCCGCAGACATTTGAATTACCCGTTCCGGCTGGAACACCGGGAAAGAAGCCGAGCTGGAAGACCGTCCAGTCCTTAATTGGCTTGAAGTCCGGAGCTTTTTTATCTTTGATCTCCTGAGCTGAAACCAGCCAGGCACCGCATAAAAGAACTGCCAACATCAAAGTCATTTTCTTCATAAACATCGCCTCCTTATTTATTTACTGCTTTTTTAATATATTAGTCATTATTCCACTTTCAATAATATTTAAGCTTCTTGACAAAGTAATATTTAGTAATACTTTTATTGAACATACTGGGAGGTATCCATGGTAAAAAAAGACATTGTAATGACATTCAAGGCTGATGGTCCGCTGCTAAAGGCTCTGAAAAAAGTTCCGAATCGTTCCGAATTCATCAGGTCTGCAATCCTTTCCGCTCTGGATAATGCATGCCCGCTATGCGGTGGAACAGGGATTTTCACTCCAGATCAGAGGAAGCACTGGGAAATGTTCAACAAGAACCACGTTATCGAGCAATGCAACGACTGCCATGCTGTACATATAGTATGCAAGGAAGACAAATCATCAGGGAAAAACATGAGGCATCAGTAGACGAATGTTAAAAAAAATTTCAATCCTTGCTGGTTCTATTTTGATATGGTGTGCTTCATCCTCAGCGGAGAATCCGAAAACCAGGATTGTCACTTCCTTTTATCCAATGTATGTAGCGGTTCTCAATGTAGCAGGAAATGTACCTGGCGTGACCGTAACAAACATGACAAAACAGATAAGCGGATGCCTACATGACTATCAGCTTTCCCCGGACGACATGAAGATTCTATCAAAAGCCGACATATTCATAGTCAACGGTGCCGGAATGGAATCTTTCCTTGAAAAGGTGATCAAAGACAGACCTAAGCTTAAAATTGTCAATGCCAGCAAAGACATTCCAATTATAAAAGACAACAACATTGAAAATCCCCACGTATGGGTCAGTATTTCCCTGCACAAGAAACAAATTGACAATATTGCGGCAGGACTTTCTAAATGTGATCCTGGAAATGCTGAAACCTACAGAAAAAATGCGGATGCCTACATTCTCAAGCTTGATGAACTCCGAGTTAAAATAACCGACTTCGCTAAAACCATAAAGAATCGGGACATCATCACATTTCATGAAGCGTTCCCTTACTTCGCCAAGGAGTTTGGTCTTAATGTCGTAGCCGTAATTGAACGCGAACCCGGGTCTGAGCCCGACGCCAGAGAACTCGCAAATACAATTGAGACAATAAGAAAGGAGAAAATCAGAGTTCTTTTCACTGAGCCCCAGTATTCCACAAAGACAGCCGAAATAATAGCAAGGGAGACAAAAGCTAAAATATACACGCTTGATCCGGTTGTTTCAGGCCCGCTGGCAGCTGATGCCTATGTGAAAATTATGGAAAAGAATCTTGAGGTCCTGAGAGAGGCGCTTGACGAAAAATAAGAAGGGAATGTCCAATATCCAACACGGAATTTCCAATGTCCAAGTTAAGATTTTCCGAAATGAATTTCGTTGGATCTTGGAAATTGAGTGTTGGATGTTGGATATTCAAAACCTAACTTTTTGAAAGGGGCATATGCCCGCCGTAATTGACAAATTAAAAAGACCACCTCCTCCATGCGGCGGATGCTGCACACGGCTGACCGATTTCGGAGTGTCTATAGGTGGCAACCAGATCCTCAAGGATTTCAATCTCCATGTCCACTGCGGAGAGCTCACCGCCATAATCGGCCCTAATGGCGCGGGAAAAACAACACTCCTGAAGGCGATGCTGGGGGAGATTCCACATGGCGGCGAGCTGCACTTTGTTCATTCCGACGGCAGTTCCTTCGGAAAGCCGAGAATAGGGTATGTGCCTCAGAAACTAGATATTGACAAAACTGCGCCCATAAGCGTCATTGACCTTTTCGCATCGGTAAACTCCTCTTTCCCGCTATGGCTCGGGCATTCATGCTCATCGAAGAAGAAAACCATGGACATGTTGACTATGGTAGAAGCTGAAAGTTACGCTGACATGAAAATCTCACAACTTTCCTGCGGTCAGTTCCAGCGGGTGATGCTTGCGCTTGCCCTGAGCCCAATCCCGGACCTACTACTACTTGACGAACCCATAGCCGGGGTGGACAAGGCAGGCATCGAAATATTCTACAGGATCGTTTCGCGCCTCAGAAGAGAATATGACCTGTCCATTTTCCTCATATCCCACGACATTGCTGAAGTTGCGAACTTCGCAGACAGGATGATTCTCCTGAACAGGGCGATGCTCTGCGAAGGTACACCGGAAAAGGTCCTTTCCTCTCCCGAACTCAAAACAATCTTCGGGATCAATTATTCCGCAGTGAAGTCTGAAATTAAAAAACTTGGAGGGTCGCCCGTGGAAAGGCATGAATGCCCGGAATGCATAAACAGGCTTGAGCAGGAAAACCGGAAACTCGGAGATAATTGAAAATGGAACTATGGCACACACTTATACAGCAAATGCCCTTTGAATGGGCGCATTATGAATTCATGAGGAATGCGCTTCTGGCAGTATTTCTCGTATCGCCGCTGTTTGCACTTCTAGGCTGCATGGTCATAAACAATCAGATGACCTTCTTTTCAGAAGCTCTTGGGCATGCGGCTCTCACAGGAATCGCCATCGGCGCAGTTGCCGGACTAGCTGATCCTACATGGGCAATGCTTGTTTTTGCAGGGGCGCTCACGGTCGTAATAACCGTTCTCAGACGTTACAGCGCAGCTTCAACGGACACAATAGTCGGACTTGTAATGGCCTTCAGTGTCGCACTGGGGCTTGTCATCCTGTCAAAATACGGCGGCATAAACAAATATTCAAAATTCCTGATTGGCGACATCCTGACCATCTCCAAGCCTGAAATAACAAGACTCATCATAGTGATCGGAGGGGTTCTGATATTATGGGTGATTTTCTTCAACAAACTGTTCATTGTTAGCCTGAACCGTTCTCTTGCGCAAAGCCGTGGAATCAACGTTTGGCTGGTCGAGTTCATATTCTCCCTGACCGTGGCGGTCGTAGTGACAATAAGCATCCAGTGGATCGGACTTCTCGTAATAAATTCCATGCTGATACTGCCTGCGGCAGCATCCAGGAACATCGCCGGCAATATTTCGAACTATACCCTGGGCGCTGTCATCATCAGTGTGATAGCTGGAGTTTCAGGTCTGATTATCTCCTTCTGTTTTGGTACTGCGACAGGGGCGACAATAGTCTTGGTTTCAATGGGATTCTTCATAGCGTCACTGATTTGGAGGATAAGGAGAGGCTAATCTCGTTTTCGAGTATCCAATTAGGAAGAAAAATTTTCCGCGGCGGGAAATTTAAATAGACAACTGACAATATGTGTCCGGAGTTTATTGCTTTTGGAAAAGTTCCGGATAACGATCAAGATAAAATCCGTGGATTATCTTTTCGAGATTATCGGTATCCATAACCCAGTCAACCGAAGGGCAACCCAGGGCCTTTTTTGTGTTTTTTACATCAAAGACACCCTGTGAAGAGAAGTACGGGAGGAAATCCGCGAGGAATTTCTGTACTACCTTTTCATCCGGAGTAGGCTCCTCAACCTCGGCTTCAACTGTAACACCTTCTATTCCTAGAGCTCTGCAAATCGCCTCTCCAATCATCTTGGTTGAAACCGGACTGTTGCCGGTCAGATGATAGGTCTTATTCTTTACAGGCACATTCAGGAATAATTCGACAATGCATTTCTGCACATAATCAATTGGGACAAAATAAATATTGTCTGACGGAACCGCTTTCATCCTCAGATTAAGGGTGGTTTTCTTAATCGGATTGATTTTCATTTTTGAACAACGGTGCTTCTTGAGCTTAGCCATGAACTCAAGAACCCTGTAGAAGGCGAGAGGTTTTCTTATTTTCCCGTCGGAGATCCTTCCCACGACAATGGAAGGCCTGTATATGGCGAAAGGAATGCCGGCCCCCCTGACAAGCTGTTCGGACATGAATTTGCTTTTTTCATAGGAATTATTGAATTCCTTGGCGACAAGCCCGTCTTCCGGGACAAGACCTATGTGCTTTCCAGCCACATAAGCGGTGCTTACATAATGGAAAGATTTGACCTTGAGTTTTGCTGCAAGAGTCAGCATCTTTCGGGTGCCTTCATAATTTGTCTTAAAGGTTCTGCCTTCAGGATCTTTCCCGAAATTCACATCGGCAGCGCAATGGAAGAATATATCGACACCTTTAAGCTTCTTTAATAATAATTTCTCATCTACGGATGAAATTTCAGCGTCAATGGTTTTAATTCTTTTGAGTATGGAATTGGCAAGTTCGGGTCTTCCGTCAAAGACACACTGATCACGGATAATCTGGTCAACCCTGTCCTTTGCGCTGCAGAAGTCAGAACCCCTTACAAGTGCAATAATTTGAATATCATCACAGCGTTCAAGGAGCATCGCCGAAAATGCGCTGCCAACTAAACCCGTTATCCCTGTCACAAAAATTTTCGACACAAAAAAACCTCCAGATGATATACAAAATCATTTATTTTGAAAAACTTAGGTCACAAGTCATCCTGAAAATACATAGGAAGGTTAAAAAATAGCACCATTATTGAACAAATAAACACAATAATCAAAAATATTGCCAATTATCCTGTTTTTATATAAGGTTAAGGAGGCTCAATCAATCCAACCGCCGCCGATAAGACGGTCGCCTTCATAAAACACTACAGCCTGCCCCGGGGTGATGGCGCGCACATTTTTTTCAAACTTCACTTCCACCCTGTCGCTTGGCAGCTGAAAAACTTCCGCTTCAACCGCCTTGCCCCTGTAACGGATCTGCGCCTGACACTTGAACCTACGTGCTGCGAAATCCGCAATCTGCCAGTTCAGGTTTGAAGCAGTCAGGCGATCCGACAGGAGGTCATTTTCATCTTTGGAGACAATGACATCTCCGGAGTCCTGGTGGATCTCCACAACATATGCAGGCGCTCCAAGCGCTATTCCAAGCCCCCTGCGTTGTCCAATTGTAAATAGATGGATGCCGTCATGCTCCGCTATGACTTTTCCAGATTTGTCCTTGATCAGCCCTTTTTCCGGGGTTCCTTTGAATAAACCGCAGAGTGTTTGCGCGAATGTTTCGTCCCGGAAGCCGAAACACGCATCCTGGCTTTCGGTTTTCTCGGCATTGGGAAGCCCGAAACTGCGTGCTTTTTCGCGAACTTCGCGTTTTGTGAAAGGGCCCAGAGGCATGAATGATTTCCCTAGCTGTTCAGGAGTCAGGCCGAAAAGGAAATAAGACTGGTCTTTCTCAGGATCAACCCCGCGATGCAGGAACACTCCCGACTCGTTCCTTTCAATTTTCGAGTAATGTCCGGTGATGATACCGCCGGCCCCGATTTTCATTGCATAGTCAAGGAGTGCGCCGAATTTCAGATAGCGGTTGCACAAGGCGCACGGGTTTGGAGTCCTGCCTAGAGCGTATTCCTTCCACGCCTTGCCCAAAATCTTTTCCTCAAACTGCTCCTTCACATTTAGGAAATAATGGGGAATCCCGAGTTTATCGGCCGCCCCGCGTGCATACATGTCGTCCTCAATCCCACAGCACGATTTCCTCTTGTCCGGCAAATTATCACACGAACGCATCTTGAGCGTAACTGCAATTAATTCACATCCCTGCTCAATTGCAATTGCGGCGGCAACACTGGAGTCGACTCCGCCGCTAATAGCCGCCACAAGTTTTTTAGGCATTTTTTCAGTCATGATATATTTTCATCCTTGCGGACAAAAATATATCATCAATGAATCTTTTCCAGAGTAATCCGGGCATTCCTGCCTGCAATTCCCTCTTAAGGTTTGATGAAACATTCTGTCGCCGCGTTGAACTCGTGGGTGTCACCGTCCACCTTGATCTTAATGACTTTCGTCATGACATCCCCGAACTTCCTGTCCTCTGTGAAAGACACCTTGGAATTGTTCGCTGCGAGATTCGCAAGCGCCTCAAGCTGTTCGCGCGCCATGAGGGAGACGCCCCTCTCGTTGGACACATCCTCTCCGGGATTGCTCAATGCCGCAACGGTGACAACTACTGTCTTTCCGGCTAGCAACTGGTTCTTCTGAGTATCTCCGAGCACTCCAAGGGCGACTAGGTTGTCTGCAACTGTGTTGAGTTTTCCTGGTATCACATGTACAAGGAGAGGATAGGGTCTGAGCGCGGAGTCTGAAGTCAAATCATTGCCGCAGCCAGTTCCGTCGAAAGCATAGAACAACATGTACAGACCGTCATCCATATTGTTCAATATGTCTGTATCGGAAGATGCCCTGCCCAGTGTACCGGTGATCCATATCTTCTCGGAATCCATGTCGATTGCACCGGTATTCCAGCCCTTGCGTATGTTCAGATAGTCCTGCAATCCTATGGTCTCACCAAGGTTGAGGGCAGTTGATAGACCCGTCATATATGAGGAGAAGTCGAAATAGCCATCCGGATACCAGCAATCCTTTCTTGTGAAGACAGTGTGTGTGGCGGTACCCTTTGCCTGATCTGGCAAAGATGTGAAGAAGAAATCAAATGCGTACGCCCCCTCCCTGTCGAGATTTCCGGTGAAAGTCCAGAAGCCGCCGGCATTAGTCTTAGCAGCAAGCCATGTGGTGTTTCCGGTGATGGAATCTCTAGCCTGCAGGTTTAGTCCGGGAATACCTTTGCCAGCCTGGTCGATAACCTGCCCCTTGAATTTCAGGGTGAGGGTTGGCAGGCAGTTGTTCAAAGGAGCTTCAGTGACGATTATATCGCTTACGGAATAGCAGTTGACGTTCAGCGTGACATTCGTGTAGTCAGTCCTGCCATAGAGGAGAATGTACCATGTTCCCTCTGCCGGATTGGTCACCGTCAAGGTCTTGCCGCCTGCGGCATCGAGGCCTTTTTCATTGAATGACGATGTGGAGGGATAGGAAGCGAGCTTCACATACAGTTCACAGTTGTTGGCGTTGGAAGTCCCGTCGAGGTTTATCACCAGCCTAGTCGTCTCCTTCAGTACGTTTATCGCATAGAACTTGTAGCTGTTCTTTGCTCCGTCAGTGGTCGCGCTCCCGCCATCTGCAATACCAGTGCTTGCGGATTTCGCAAAGCCCGACATCGATGCGCTCGGGACACTTGTCGCTTCGGCAGAATCATTGTTCGCCTTGATCCAGTACCAATAGGTGGTATCCGGAACAGCAGTAATATCGTCACAGGATGTGCTTGCCGAAGTCGCTATAAGCTGCGAAGTCCCGAAGGCATTCACGGTGTTCCTATAGATCTTGTAGTTCTCGGCGAGTGTCACCATCGACCAGGTTATTCTCACGAAACCAAAGGCGCCCTTGGTTACGCTTTTGATTGCCGGAGCGGACAGCGAAGCTATATTTTCGCTGTGATATCCCGAGTCCGAAGGGCTGAATAGGCTGTAAAGAGTCTTGTATTTCGCCCTGACCTTGTAGTAATAGGTAGTCCCTTTTACGGCTGCGGCATCGTTGTAGAAAAGATTGTCGCCGGCATTATAGACTTGCTCGTTCTGGGTAAGGCCCTTGTCGGTGTAGCGGTTGACTTCGTATCCCGCCGCTCCAGCAACTGAAGGCCATGTTATCCTGACTTTTCCAAAATAGGTGCCCTTGCTGGCAGCGATGGATGCCGGCCCCTTATTGTTAAGGTTTCCTTTTGCAGCAAGGCTGAAATCGCTTGTCCCGCTTCCGTTCTTGGCCTTTATGAAATAATAGTATGTTGCTCCCATGGTAAGATCGTCGCCCATGTTGTCATACGAATATTTGGTCATGTAATTCACGTTTGCCACTTCTGCAAGAAATACGGCACCATCCGGGTTTCTGACCGCATTCCTGTAAACCAGATAGCTCGAAGCCCCGGCATATCTAGGCCACGTGACAACAATTCTGTCAAAATGTGAATTGCTGGCTTTCAGTCCTGTCGGGATAAGGGAAGGGCTTTTCATCAAATAGCCTGATGCACTTGCGCTCTCCTTGGAACTGCCTGCGGAATTGCCCGCCTTGATCCAATAATGGTAGGTGAGCCCAACCTCCAGGCCAGTATTGTCCTCGTAAGAGTTGTCCGAGGCATCCCCTATCTTTGAGGCATCCTCCAGGAACTTTGTCTTACTCCTCCAGATTTCGTAGAATGTGGCTCCAGACGAATCCTTCCATCCCAGGATGATCCTGTCCGGGAAGCTTCCCTGGCTTGCGGTGAGACCTGTGACCCGTTCCGGTGGAAGGCCATAGTATTTCGCGACAATGGCAGCTCCAGTGTATGCAGTCTTTCCATAGAGTTGTATCAGGTAGGAACCTGCTGCAGGATTCTCTATGCGGATGATCTCGAGTGAGGAATCGACGAGCGCCCGGTACCTTTCCGGACTTCCATCCAATCCGGCAGCCAGATCATAGTCGCCTTTGCCGCCATATGCCTTTATTTCAAGCAGCACCTGCCCCTCCGGGACATCAATTTGGTATGTCTTTGTAGAAAATGCGTCACCGCTTATTCCGGTTACAGGCACTCCATTCGACAGGGTTTTCAGGATGAGATCAGGACCGTTCGGCTGTGCTACATCGCTGAAATCGCTCTCGATGTATTTACCGGGATTGCCGGGATCGTCTTTCTTCGCCTTCACCCAATAGTAGTGGTACGTCCCTGTAAACGCCTCTTGGTGTGAAGGCGTGGCAAGATTCGAGCGTATGACAGATGCGGCGGAGGTCGAATTGGTCTCGCTACGGTAGATGTCGTATTTCTCCCCGGCTGCCATGCTCCAAGACAGATTCACCTTCGTGCCTGACATCGAACCGTTTAGAGACGGCTTTTTCGGAACGGCGGCATTGACTTCAATGTCAAGGCTGACATTTGCGAAGTCCGCAGCGGAATAAAGAAGGACATACCAGTCTCCGGCTGCCGGATTGTTGATAGTAACAATCTCCCCATTGCCTCTCGAAGTGCTCTTGTGCTGATAGTCGGCAAGGGTTGGCGCCATGCCATGCTTCACATATAAGTCGCAGTCGCCGGGGCCTCCGGATGTTGTCAGCTTGAAGTTGTTCTCGGTCGTTACATTGAACACAAAGATTTTCTTCATGCCGCCCTTGGAATCGGACAGATCTCTGATAGATATCACGCCACCCCCGGTAATGCTGGATATATCCTGGCTCATTGCGAAGTTCGCAGTCGCGGTCGCAGCGGCGCCGGTGAGGGTTAAGTTGGCGTCCACGGCGCTGGGATTGTCCACCGAGGCATTGCCGGACACGTTCCATCCTCCGAATTGGTAGCCAGTTGAAGCTGTTGCGCTAATAGGTATGCTTGACACATAAGAGTAGTCATAACTGCCCGCATCCGGCGATATTGTGCCGCCTTCTGCGTTGTTGACCGCCATGGTCAGCGATGAAGTGTACCATGGCCCAAGTGTCAATTTGAGACTTGCGGTGTTCTCTGGAAACGGCACAGGGAATTCGGAAGGAACCTGTGGGCCGGGAATGCTGTGCATCGGATTCTCATCGTAGCAGAATCCATAGGACATGGCCATAAGGCTTCCTCTAGCTGTTGCCACAGCATTCTGCGGCAGCGTGAAAATATTTTCCTCGCCGACTTGTGCGGTATGCATGAACAATGAGAAAAAGTTTTGGGGCTGGAGCTTTGGATACCAATTGGTTTCAGTCGCCCAGTTGTCCGTGGTGTGCCCATCTCCAGTGAACGCGCCTTGAACAGCAGAAAAGTCTACAACTCCAACACCGCGGTTCAGCGCGGTCGCGATTTGATTCTCCAAGCCTTTTATGACAGTCTGAACGTTCGGATCCGTTGTGTCTGTTCTGATTCCCCCGTCAGCCATTAGTCCAAGGCCGGCGAAGACCATGCATCCGGACGAAAAATAAAAGTTAGTGGGCGCTTTGGAGAACATATATTGACATGATGTTGTAGAATCTGTACTTCCGCTGAGGGTCACCGACGCTATATAGTTTCCAGTCTCATCATTGGTGATTGCAGTAATCTGAGTTGTGCCATCCGTTGTTCCACCACTGGTATTGACATACATGCCTACGGCGAGCGGCGTGTCCGCAGGCATCGGATTTGCGACATTGTCGAAAGTCAGTACAGTAATATTATTGTTTGTCTGGATTGTCCCGGTGATCTGATAATATTTATTGTCTGCCCCCTTGTAATTGACCACGGAAAATCCCACGGGGTTGAATACTGTGAATGTGCTTCCGGAGGTTTTGCCGGTGAACGTCAGGGCCGAATGGGTATTGGCGTTGCTGGCTGGATATGGATACGTCGCCGTTACTGCTGAGACGGTAAAGAAGTCGCTGTATGTGCCGGTTCCGTTCTGCCATAAGCTCATTTTACCGTAGAATGCGCTGTTCTTGAACATCGTAGTCAAGGCGTCGTCAAATACGGCATGCAGTGGGTTGCTCATCGATTCCGCTGTGTTTTGCTGGAGGTAGAGGCCCGGATTGATCAATCCTATTGCATTGGAGCCGGAAACTGGATTGGGGTTTTGTTGCAAGATATTATATGGGCTTGCGGCCTCACCATTGGCTGTAAGGTTGGCCATGAAAGGTTTATAGGCTTTTACTACTTTATCTCCGGTGATGCTGCTGGGAATCGGCTGTCCGACCTGACTGATGGTATTGCCATCGCCATCTAATGCAGTTATGGTGACTGGATAGAAGAATCCATCCACGCTTGATACATCGATATACATGTCCTGTCCGGCCAGGAAAGTCAGTTCTATATAGTTGAATATGGGGTATTCTTTCTGCGGTGGGTTTTTACACTGCGTTACTTTTGTTCCGTTTGCAGTGTATGTAAATTGAGGTCCGCCATTGGTTCCCGGATTGTCTGTGTATGTAACTGTGTTGTCGGCCACGAAGAAATAAATCCGGACGCCATCCAGGGGATTGGTATTGCTGACTGTTATGCTGGTTATCTCGTCGTTGAGCTTATAGGAGGGGATATTGCCGGTGGAGGAAGGCATGGGAATGAATGCGCCGACTTTATTGCTGCCCACATTCAGCATTTTTTGTGAACTCGTGCTGTATCCGATGACATAGACAGTATATCTGCTGCTAGGCAATCCATTTAGGTTTTCCAGGGAAATGGTATACGTGGCGTTGAAGTTGGCATATATCGTTGCATTTCCCTGTAGAGTTACGTTAGTTGAAGCTGCTGAAGGATTGTCAAATGTGGCGTTGTTACTCGTATCCTGTGTCCATCCTGCGAAACTGTATTTGTTTCCAGGGGGAGTTGCTGCTGAGATTGGTATCTTTGTATTCAACGGTTCGATGATCGACGCTCCGGACGGGGAGACTGTGCCCCATGTAGAGTAGGGAAGGACCTGTGTCGTCAGGAAACATCCTTCAATAAAATTGGCAGTGACCGTGGCATCTCCGGTCAGTGTCACAGTTGTTGATGGACTGGTTGAATCTCCAAACGTGGCATTCCCGGAAGACGCAGTCCAATTTAGAAAAGCATAATTGGATACGGCAGTTGCAGTGATAGGTTGAGGAGTCCCTGAGGGAACTGTATATGATCCTGTGGTTGGAGTGACAATCCCTGGAGTAGGAGTACCTGCAGGGTTCATTGCCATGGTAAGAGTGTAGGCCGGGGAAAAAGTCGCAGATACGGTGACATCGCTAGACACGGACGTTATGCTAGTAGCCTGGCTGGTGGCATCTCCAAAAATTGCGTTGCCCGACGGAGCCGAGGTCCATGTTACAAAGATATAACCGGAATTAGGGGTGGCGGCTATATTCATGGGGGGAACAAATACAATCGGACCTGGCACTGGCGGAGCAACCGTGCCCTCTCCGTTTGGCGGTTGCTGCATGGTCACACTATAATTAGCATTAGCGTATGACGAAAACATAATAAACGCGAAAAATATCAGGAGCAGACCCGACAGTCGTGAAAGTAGATGCCCCGGCAGAGAGCTGATAGATATATTCGGGATGGAGCTTATATTAAAATCCCTTAGTCTGTTTTCATGGTTAAAAGCCTGAATCCTATCCGTGGAGTTGATAATTTTCATTTGTCAGTCCCCCCTTTATATTTATGATTATAATAATAATTCTTATTCTCAGCAATTTCAAGCTCTATTGAATTATTATACCTGCAAAGACATAAATCAACCTAGCATGTATTATTTGTTCATTCACTACTTATGCTCAATGGGCAGTTCCGGCGCATTGTCTCTGCTAAGGAATGAAAACCAAAATCACTATCGCTTACTGGCTAATCATCCGATATGATATATATTTGCGGAATTTTTCAATTCATTGGGAATATATGTTTACAGGAATAATACAGACAGTTGCGAAAATCGCAGACAGGAAGCTGTCCGGGAAAGCCGGGAAGCTCCTTATTGAACTGAAAAGCCCTCTTGTAAATCCAGTCACTGGAGAGAGCATTTCTGTTAACGGGGCATGCCTCACACTCGAAGACTCATCGGGAAAGCTTCTCACATTTCATGTCCTTCAGGAAAGCTTCAGTAAAACAAATCTCGGCGCTCTTCCATTTGGCGCGGAAGTCAACATCGAAAGGGCGATGTCGCTTGGAGACAGGTTGGGCGGCCATCTTGTAACAGGCCACATTGACGCCGCCTGTGCTGTGAAAAAACTTGAGAAGGAAGGCGACGACTGGGTGCTCACTGTCAATTATCCTAAAGAACTCGGACCTTTCCTGGTTGAGAAGGGAAGCGTGGCTGTCGATGGCGTATCTCTTACATTAGTTAAGGTAAATATGGACTGTTTTACCGTGCATCTTATTCCTTCGACAATCGGAATGACATCCCTAAGCGGCAGGAAAACCGGTGACCTGGTCAACATAGAAACGGATCTCATAGGCAAGTACGTCCTCAATCATTTAAAATATTCGGAAACAATGCCAAGAAACTCAAAAATAAACATGGACTCACTCAGGGAATCCGGCTGGTGATCCGGGATTTACCACGAATGGCGCTTACTTAATATTTTCCGCCGAAGTAACTCGTCCGCCTAGGCGGATGACCCGAGGTTCGCGGGTCAGATAGACCCGCGCTACTTTAAATGCGCCTTAACTTAGCGGCATTCGGTTTTGCCATGCAAACAAGGAGGACAGACACAAAGGCACAATTGTAGAATTGAAATTTCTTAACGTTCAAATAACTTTTTCCTGAAAAACAAAGTTTGTTTTTCAGAAAAAAGTAACAGGGAAACATGATTAAAACTCCGGCAAACAACAACTTCAAAAACAAGATTGGCATAAGCTACGCCTGCGGACCTGCAGACTGGGAGTCAACGCTGGGCAACATAAACCAGAAGATTTTCTCCGGAGTCGAGATCCCTGGAGACTTTCTTGACTGCAAAAACATATCAAACGAGTTCAAATCGATCGGCATGGGAATATTCAATGTCAGGGATCCGCTGCCCCAGTCCATAACAAGAGCCATCTACGGGCAGACGCCGAACATCATGGAGAAAATTCAAAAGCAGTTTTCCATGACTCTAAAAAAAGTGTCCTCTTATCCATGTCCAAACGTATCGATTGATTTTGGCATAGAACTTGCATTAGAGCATCGGAAAAGGAGGGATTTCATAATTAACTTCATAAAGCAGGCTGTCCCGGTCCTCTATGCGGAAAAGGTTTGCCTATGCCTGCCGGCCAGGATCCCGATGGTGCCCCCGGCAACAGCTGAAGCCTATTTTTCATTCCTAGAGGACACCATGTACGAAGGAATACGCTTTTCAGCAGATATTTATCCTCATGATCCATTGAAGAACCGCTCCCTGGAGGAACTCATCAGATGGTACAGGTTCGATATGAACATTGTACGTTTCGTTTACGAACCCGAAGCGGGCAACCTTATAGTGGACAAAATCCTAGAGGCGTGGTTCACGGTTCTAAAAAGCATATCATACGGTGGCCCTGTCATCTTCTGTCCGAAAATATCCTCGGCGGCGCATTTCATACGGGAAAGGGAAAGGCTTGCCGAGGTCATAACAACAGTTCGAAACAAAATTTAGAATGTCAAAAATAAAAATCATACTGCTGGCATCATTTGTATTTCTGCAAAGCCTGTACACGCTTGGACAGACAACAATAACTGAGAAAGGGGCCGCACTTTCCAAGGTTCTTGATGGTATGCATGTTGACAAGAAATGGTTGTCTTCCGTTGAAAATATCGACTGGCAGACAGGCGATGTCAAAAACTGTCCCGCAAAGGAAAAAGATACTAAACAGCCGGGTTCCGATAAGAAAACGAATTCACATTGCAGTTCATTTGTTGCATCCGCATGTGAAAGAGTTGGCGTATATATCCTAAGGCCCCCTGAACATTCAGCGGTTATGCTTTCAAATGCGCAGTACATCTGGCTTCTGGAGGTCGGCCCCTCAAAGGAGTGGACACAGGTTTTCCTTCCCACTGAGGCTCAGGATTTCGCAAACCAGGGAAACATAGTAGTGGCGGTATGGAAGAATCCGGATACTGAAAAACCCGGACATATAGTTATTGTCAGACCAAGCGAAAAATCAGAATCCCTTATTTTTTCGTACGGACCCGATATAATTCAGGCGGGCCAGAAAAACTATAATAACACAACACTTAAAGAAGGCTTCAAACAACACAAGGGTGCCTTCGAAAATTCAGAAATCCTGTTTTTCTCGCATCCGGCCGAAATAGCGCAGGAACCGGCAGTCAGCAAGCGTTAAATATCTCTTCAGCTTTTGGCGGCAAATGCAGTTCCCCTTCTCGCCAGTTCGGCGACTCTGACCACTTCGACCCCCTCGTCAATAGTAATCGGATACGGTTTGCCTTTACGGATCGCATTATAGAGGCCTTTCCATATATGATGGACATCGCAGGCTGCCTTGGGCGCTACCGGGATCGTCTTTTCGACCCATTTAAGAACTTCGGCATTGCCGAATCCACCGCTCAGAGGCGGGTTGCAGGGATATGCTTTAATTTTCAGAAGCTTCTGTTTTGGGTCAATATATTTCATGGTGATCGAATTACCCTGGCAAACAAGTGCGCCCTTGCTTCCGAAGATTATGTATTCAGGCTGAGAAATCGCGGTGCCGCCACTGATTTCAAGATCTATAATCCGTCCGTTCTCTCCGGTTAGTATAATTTTCAGATGATCTTCAGCGTCGCCCGCAGCAGCAATCTTTTTCAGCTCGCTCCATATATTTGCAACCGGCGATTCCAGGAAACGCAAAGCGTGGTCAATGATGTGCGGCCCCCAGTTGTTAAGCTGTCCTCCTCCGCAGCCTATGATTGTCTGCCAGTCATTCCTGCGCTGATACCCGTGACGGTGCAGTTTGACTTCATAGACGTCGCCTAGGACTCCGCTTGCAATTATTTCCCGAATGTGGTTAAACGGAGGCTCGTACCGTCGGTTGTGCCGCAGATACAGTTTGCCTGGATATTTCTCGGAGGCCTTTTTCAGTTTTTTAGCGTCGGCATAAGTCAGGGCTATCGGTTTTTCCAGAAATACATATTTCCCGGCGGCAAGCGCCTTGAGGGCATGCGCTGTATGATCCGGCGAACGCGTGGCTATCGAAACCAATTCCACTTCCGGATCATCCAGGAACTCCTCAGACTTGCCGTAAAAGCGACCTGAGGGAAGTTTTTCTTTTGCCGAGGGAATGCGCTCTTTGTCGTTGTCACAACCGGCGACGATCGAAAACAGATCTGGAAATTTTGCAATTTCAGGGATATGCATTCCAGAACCGGCCCGGCCAAGCCCCCATATTCCGACTTTGATCTTTTTCATTACTTATCTCCCTTCCCAATTATATTCTTAATGAATTTCAGACTTGTTTCAAGATCCTGTAGAGGATCGCGTAAATGCGTGTCATGTTCAATATGAATCCATCCGTTCCATCCTACCTTCTGAAGCATTTCAATTACTCCTGCATTACTGAATCCGTTGTTGCCGGCGCCGAGTTCGCAGAAGCGGTATTCCTTTATGCCGTCCAGGCGGGTAGCGCCAGTAAGAAACACGTCTTTAAGATGCATTACCGAAATACGTTTATGATATTTCTTGACTATTTCAACCGGGTCTCCTCCGGCCATACTGAGATGCCCTGTATCAAATACGATACCGGCATCAGGGCAGGCCTTCAGGAAATCTTCCAGCTCTTTCTGATTTTCAATACGCTGCCCCATGTGGTTGTGAATGGCTGCGGTAACCCCCCAGCGACTGCACGCCTTGGACATGAAGTTGCTGCGGCGGCAGAACACGTTGAAATCAACCGTGCGGTCATTCTGTCCTGGAGAAAGCCATACATAGTTCTTACCCAATCCTGCTGTCCACTCGGTTGAGGCTTGAACGTTCGGTCCACGGCAGGTGCTGAAATCCATTCCCAGCTTGCGGTAAAGCGCCGCCTTTTGCAGGGCGTCTGAAGGACTAACCGCTTCAAGCCGCTCTGTTCCGGCGTATCCCAGCTTCTTCAGGTCCAGCAGGCGTTCCTCAATGTCATAAAGTCCCCCATACCACACATTCATCCCGTAATCAGCAACTCCAAACTTCATCATATTCCCTCCGGATTTTGACTCAATGGATTATATGATTATATTATAAATGCATATATTCAGTCTTAAAATAGATATTTTGAGCAAAATAATGGACTATCTGATTATGGATTATTTTAAAGGAATAAGTTTCATCGGCTATGGCGACCATCCACAATACGCAGGTGTACAGTCCCGTTTTTTCGATGGCTACTACGGGATTCAATATAACCATAGCGGTCCAATGGATTTTGAAACAGGGGACAGTCCTCTCCAACATGTCGACGGCCCATATGCTTTCATAAGCAAACCACTCCAGAAATTCTACTATGGCGCCCCTTCCGGGAAAACCAGGCATCATATTTTTGCATGTTTCAAAGGGCCTCTGACAGACAAGTTCATCCTTAAAGGGCTAATGGAGCTCAACCGCAAGGAGCCGCTGATCAAGATAGTGAATTCAGAACGCTTCCTACAAACGTTCCGCGAACTGATTGCAAACATCAGGCACAATCCGCCGCAGAATTATGACCGTGCAGTTCTGCTGCTGGAAGACTTAATGCTCCAGCTGCATGAACAACCAACAGACAAGCCGGAAATAAACAGTCATCTTGTGCCTGGATTGAAACAACTGGAGAATGCACTGGCGAAAAATCCCCAATTGGAATGGAATTTCTTCAAAGAGGCTTCATCTCTCGGCATATCCTATCCGCATTTTCGACGAATTTTCCGGCAATATACCGGAAGGGCTCCAGGTAGTCACTTGATTAAATGTCGCCTGCAAAATGCAGCATTGTTGCTGTTGCATTCCAACGACCAAATCAGCGCGATCGCGGAAAAATGCGGCATACCTGACGAGTTTTATTTTTCCCGGCTCTTCAAAAAACACTACAAACTTCCCCCAAAGACCTTCAGGAAGGAATTCAGAAATAGCCCGTAGTCGAAAAGAAACAAATTCGAATTATAAAATTCAAATCTTGCGCTGAAATATAAGGACAGCAAAAGCAAGCTGTCCCCAATGGATTCCATATCAGGCCTCAGCCAAATCACTGTCCAACTTCCAAAATCATTCCATAAAGGCTGGAGAAATACAGAATTCCACAACATTATAATTGACAACAAGATTGGCCTGGCGACGATAGCGTTTCAGACGGAGAAGTGAAGGAGGTCGGCAGTCAACTCCATTTAGTAAGGGAAAACCGTAGACTTGGGGTCACAATTTTCACATTTTTACACACAGATGCTCCTGCTTCTGCGTTCCTCATGAAATTTCAACTGCTATTTCTGGATTATTGACCGCCCGGGAAGATTCTTCTACAGCAATATTTTGGGTCTATAAATGGAATTGCCGACCACCAGCCCGGCAGCTATAGTCAATGCAACGACAAACATATGAAAAAATTCATGCAGTCCCAACACGGTATTGCCGGATGACATGGCTACCAGCCCTCTGAAGCCTATGCTTCCGCTGACCATGAAAACCACGGCAGGAAGAAGAACAATTGATGTGGGCCGATTGGTTTTGTCTGACCAGATGTTCGCGAATATTATTGCAGACGCGGTCCCCAGAAAGTTTCCGAAATCGGCTCCCTGAATACGTTCCCCCAGCGCAATTCCCATACAGGCGACAGCACAGGCCGCCAGCGCCCATGGAAGATCCCGGACAGTCGTTTGAAAAACAATACAAAGTCCTGCGGCAAGCAGCATGGCGAAGATCCATACCAGGTCGGAACTGACAGGGACATCCTGTACACTATGGATCGGCACAAGCAGCCGGATCAGGCGGATTCCCAGCCAGGCTCCCGCAAACAGCAGAAGCAGGCAGGTCAAACCATTTATCAGATTAGTGATTCCGGAAACAACATGGTTCGTGGTAAGCTCTATAACTCCTACGCTGATTGAAAATCCAGGTATCAGAAAAATAATCGCGGACAACGTAATCAGGTAAGACTGTATTTCCGGCAGCACAAAGCTTATCGCCGTCGATAGCGCCCCTGCGACAAATGCGCACAGGAAGGGAACCCATTGTGCAAGCCTCTCCGATGAGCGTGCGGTAAGATCCACGATAAAAAACACCACTATGCTGAGAACGGCTGATAAGATTATATCCGCCAGGGAGCCTTGCAGAAAGCCCGCAAACCCGGCTCCGCACAATAGGTATCCTGCCGCCACCATGACCTTCCCGTAGGGCGGCGACATCGCGTCTATTTCATCCAGAACGCCAATTGCTTCCGCGATATCGACCTTCCCCTCTTCAACTGCGGCGACAAGCTCTCCTACTTTTGCAAGTTTTGCCAGATTGAAACTTGAACCGGACACGGAGACAATGTGGGTCCTGTGCCATAATTCACCACTCTTTCTAAAAGCGAAAGAAATACTGCCCGGAGTGGAAGAAAATGTTCCTTCATAACCCAGGGCTTTTGTAACCCGGGAGATGTAGGACTCAAGCCGCCGTGCCTGAGGCCCGTATCCGTGCGCCAGCGTCCCTAATTTTATGACAAACCTGCAGGCTTCTGAAAACCTTACATCTTCGTCGCTATCCATCTCACTCATAGCATACCCACGATCACGAACACAGGGTGTTTTTATAGACTTTGCCTGTTTTCATTACCATTCTTATGCTGCTGCTGTCCACAAGCGAAGAAATGTCCTCAAGAGGATTTTTATCAAGAATTAAAATATCCGCACAGGCATCTGCGGATATCTCACCGAGCTTTCCGGTCCGATTCAGTACTTCCGCATTGATTTTAGTAGCCGAGAGAATGGTGTCTATCGGCCTCTCAACGGCGGAGCGCAAAGAAAATTCATTGGATTGCTCTTCCCACAGAGGCCCCAGCAAATCGGTCCCGAACCCTACCTTAACCCCGTTTTTTCTCGCAATCTTAATCGCTTCAAGCGCCTGCCCCCTCACAGATGCCAGCTTAGCGAGGCTCTCTGCGGGGAATTTAAATTCAGCTCCCCGCCTGGACAACGCGTCATAGGTGATGACCGTAGGTATCAAATAGGCGTTTTTCTCTTTCATCATGACTGCGGTCACGTCGTCCAGCAAATTACCATGCTCTATGGTCCTGACTCCATGTTTCAGACAAATCTGCATGGACTTCGATGAATATACATGGGCGGCGACATATGTGTTTCTCGCGCCCGCCTCCTCTGAAATTGCCGCAAGCTCCTCGCCGCTGTACTGGGTGTCATTAATATTATCTCCTGGCGACGCCACCCCTCCTGCCGCCATAATCTTTATGAATGACGCGCCCTTTCGAAGCTCCGATCTGCATGCCCTTCTCACCTCGGCGACACCGTCCGCCACTTGTCCGATGGTCGTCGCGGACGATTGCATCGGTGCTCCATAGTCACCATCATAGGTACTGGCCCTGAAATCGCCATGCCCGCCGGTCTGGCTCAATGCCCTACCGCAGTAGAACAGCCTTGAACCTGGTATGATATCTTCGTCTACTGCCATTGAAAGTCCGAAATCGGCTCCGCCCACATCCCGCATCGTGGTAAATCCCCTTTGAAGCGCATTTTCTAGATTCTTTGCCGCACAACATGTGGTATAAGTTACGGGAAGCTGCGGCATTGCCAGATCTACCGTCGCTGACGTGACATGCACATGCGCGTCAATAAGTCCGGGAATGATGAATTTCCCCTCCGCGTCAATAACGCTATCCCCTTTTTCAATATTGACAGCCGATTCGCTCAGAGCAATTATTTTACCGTGGCTGGTTACAATATTCTTTTTCTCGAACCGTCCAGAGTGCACATTCAGCACCTGCCCGTTTTTGATGATTGTCTTCATGCAGTCCGCCTTGTTTTATTATTAAAAAAATCAATATAATCAGGATTTCGCCTGTTCGCGTGCCGACATGAGACGCTCGGCTTCCTCAAGTAGTCCGGCGCATCCATTGTTCCAGCGGCTGATGCCGCCGACCATCAGCACCTGGGTCAGTGCCTCCGCGAATTCAGGCATCGTCATACCGTCATTCACCGCGTTCTCAAGATGCAGCTTCGCATTCGCACTGTCGTCGGCCATGATGCAGAGCAGAACAAATATCATCGATTTGGTTTTGATGTCCAATGCGCCGCCCTCAGCTTTCTCCCGCATCAGTTCGGCGCGCATCAAGGCATAGCCGCCGAAGATCCAAGGCGCGTGCTTCAGCATGATCGCGAACTGACCGGGCAGTTCATCGCGTCCTGTTGAGTTGCGGAAACTCTCTATGCCCAGCGCCACCGCACCATCGCGTATAGTATTAAGATCCATAGTAATCGGCCTTTCTCCACTGATTAGTCATAGCCATCGAAGATAGACCGCCCTGTCTTGAAAATCAAGAGAAATATCATGGAAAGGCAAACCAGTTGTCCGTGCTTCAATCAACCGCCCGGACAGTTTATAGCCAGCATTCAAGAGTCGGGATAATTCCAAGTTTGCCCGCAAGTCCGGAAAAAATAAGCAGGACTTTTTTGTATTTCAGTGTCGAGATGATAGGTTCCACTGGAAAAACATGGAGAGAGGCAGGTATACATGGGGTATAAAGAAGAATTTTCAGGGAAAGGAAAGAACTGCGGGCAATTATCAATGGATAATATCGTGCGTAAGGACTATCGCCGAAAGTGCCTAGCGGTCATTTTCACCCTGTCAATTATAACAACATTTATAGGATGCAGCGTTATGTCAAATTATGAAAGCGCGTACAAGATGACTGATGCCGGCAACATTGAAGTCAAGAATATCCCTGAATCTACGGTTCTACAGACTTCGGAAAAAGGCAAATATTACGACAAGGCAAACAATCTTTTCATAAAACTATTCAATTACATCAGGGACAATAAAATACCCATGACCATCCCTGTCGAGTCCGGCATAAAAGATGCAGAGATGAGATTCTATGTAACCGCTACTAAAAAAAATGAACCATTTAAAGACACGGATTCAGTAAAAGTCGTAAAAATACCAGAGAGAACAGTAGTCGCATCAGGAGGCCGGGGTTCATATTCAGAAGGAAACATCGAGGATGCAAGAAAGAAACTTGTCATATGGCTCAAGGAACATCCGGAATACGAGTCGACCGGTGAACCATATGCCGTCTTTTGGAATTCACCGTTCAGGCTCTGGTTTCTTAAACACTACGAAGTCCATATGCCTGTAAGAATAAAATGACAATTCACCGATATACAAGGCATTACGTATCACCGATTATCAATTCCGGGCTTATGATCTTCCGTACAGAATTTATCTGGGACAACGGTGTGATGATTTCATTGAGGCTCAAGACGGCGGTTCTGCCTATTTCCTTGAATTTCAGAGCTACTGTGGTTATCCTGGGTGAATTGGTCTTCATGAGTTCAAGCCCCATATAGCCTGTGATTGAAATATCTTCCGGTATTTTTATGTTTCCTTCAAGGGCGGCCTTGATGGCGCCCGCAGCAGAGACATCACAGATGAATTGTACTGCCGACGGACGGTCTTTCATGTTTATCAGTTTCTTCATAATCTCAAACCCGCTTGAAAAAGTCTGGCTGGATTCAAGAATCAAGTCGTTATCAAAATTAACACCAGCGGCAGCAAGGGCGTCGCGATAAGCCCTGAGACGCTCCATAGCAGTAAAATCAAAAAAACCTTTATGCTGACAAAAAGCTATCTTCCTGCGCCCGGACTTTAAGAGATATTCAGTCAAGAGATAAGTCGCGGCATAGTGATCCGTATCGACATAATTGCCTGGAGGAGAAGACGAGTATCTCAATATTTTTATGAGTGGAATGCCTTTCTTCTCACAGTTCCTGACAGTTTCGGTAAAACCATCGGACTGAAGTATTATGGCACCATCAGGGGTTGCACTCCATTTCTCTTCGAGGAAATCCTTCGAGCTTATCATTTCAATTGAAACGCCGCTCTGTTCGGCGGCATCCACAATACCAGACAATATCTCATGTTTTGCGGGAGTTATAGATGGATCAATGTTATTGTTTTCATCAACATTTATTACTGCTATTTTTTCCCTTTTCATACTTTTATCAATTTTCATTAAAACAAAGGTTCCATTGCCTTTACGGTTTTCGAGAATCCGTTCAGATATAAGCTCAGAAACAGCCCTGGCTACAGTTACATGGCTAAGCCCGGTTATGTCAATAAGCTTACGGACTGAGGGGATCTGGGTCCCATGCCCGAAAACACCATTATCAATATTCTTGATGATTTCTTTTTTGAGCTGCAGGTACGAAGGCTCAAAACTGTTTTTATTTATGTTAATACTCATATTGCATATATTATAGCGCGTTATAACACATGATAAAGCTGGTGTTTGTAAATATAAACAAATAAATTCAGATTATTTTCTATTTGCTATTGACATAATAAAATAAATAAGATATAATACCTGTTATATTGCTGTATAACACTTAATTTTAACACAAACAGGTTTTCGAATTAATCATTAACGGAGACTTATGAGCTTAATAAAAGCAGCGTCGGGAAAAGGAGGGGTTTGAGAAAATGAACAACTGCCCATGCGAACATGGACTTAAGAGAAATCCGGAATTAAGGAATGCGAAAATCGGAACACTGTTTGCAAGTCACAACCTATTGCTAATTAAACGCTTCACTTTAATAGAGCTCCTCGTAGTAATTGCGATTATCGCAATCCTGGCATCGATGCTGTTGCCGGCTCTTTCCAAGGCTAAGGATGTGTCAAAAACGATAGTTTGCAAGAACAACTTGAAGCAGATACAGCAGATCTCTTACAATTACGCTGATGATTTCAACGGTTTTTTCTGCAAGGACATAATCAACATCGGAAGTGGAAATACAAGTTGGTTTAATGCGTTGAGGGAACTTGGCTATGTTAAGCTTCAGCTGAAGAACCCGGGTATCTATCACTGTCCTTCAGCAACACCGCAACTGACGGGTGACTGGGATTGTTATTTCGCAATTAACAGAGGTGAGTGGACCAACACATTTGTCGTGGACCGTATCTCATTCAGCGCATGGAAGACGAAATCTCCTTCAACCTTCATACAGTACAGTGATACATTTTACCAGACCTCGGCTCCAGTCGGGTACAAATACTGGCTGCAAGGATCCTATATGAGTACCAGTTTTTTATATTGGCACAATAAGCGCGCCAACACAGTTTACTTTGACGGGCATGTCGGCGACGTATCAATTACTGAAGGCGGCAACTGGTTAAACTGGGTGATAAACTGATAGGGTTTTGCACGCCTGAAAATAAGTCATATTCAATTACTTCAAAAAGGAAAACAAACTGAGGTTAAAAAATGGGGACTATTTCAAGAAGTCAATGTTTGAAAACTAAAGTATTGCAGCGATTGCTTGTGCCTGTGGCAACAGTTGCAGCCGGGCTTTTCATATCTATGGGACAAAAGTTATTGGCTGATGAGGCGTCGGAGCTGCCACTCACGCTCAACCCCGACAACACTGTCATAGTTCAATTCGGTGACAGCTACGCGGCCGCCTACCTCCAGCAATATCTTTTGAAATGTGTTGCCAAGGATCCCGAAGCGGATAATTTCGCATTGGGCGCCAAGCCCGATCCCGACCGTGCCGCAAGCAAGGCGTTCCCGATCATTAACATAAGGGCAGACGCACTGCCAAAAGACAAGAACGTGATCCTTCTTGCTCCGCTGGAGAGTGTCCCAAAGCCCCTCATGACTGATGATGAGCGCACGCAATTGAAGAAGGCAAAGCGCAACTCCATTTTCCTTAAACGGGTCGGGAACGTCATCGTACTAACCAAGCGTGATGCCGACATGTGGAACCTGTCCCATATGCGTGTCTTCCTTGACAAATGCGCTGGTATACGCATGTACGCCCCAAACGGTGCAGAGGGGCTGGAATGGTTTTCCATGCCCAAGGATAACAAGATCTCGGTGGATGAATTGTCCATCTTCATGCAGCCCTTTTTTGCCAAGGGGACTTTCTCTTCAGGCGGCATCAAGCGCAACCTGGATTGGCTCCGCTTTAACTGCCCCCTCACAGAGGGATTGGATTTGCGTGCCAGCCACTCCATTGCCAAATACTTGCCGCCCGACAAGTATTACGAAAAGTTCCCGCAGCTTTACCCTATGGGCAAGGATGGCAACAGACCACCCCCGGTAGGGGAGTACTGGAACCCATGCCTTGCGGATCCGGAACTTGCCGCCAACACCGCCATGGAACAGGTGCGGGAGAAGATGAAAGCCAAGCCATCTCCTGGCTACCTGACCATAAGCGTAATGGACTGCATGTACTCCTGCCAATGCCCGGTCTGCTCCGAGTCCATGAAGTCCATGGGGGGCCAGGCGTCAAATCTCTGGTACGCCTTCCTGAACCGAGTGGCCAAGAAGTGCCAGCAGGAGTTTCCTGATCTGTACATAACGACATATGCCTACTCCAACATCCGCAAGCCGCCTACAGGCATGAACATAGAGTCCAGCATCGTGGTGGACAATGTGATCAAATCATACAACTTCACTGACAAGAAATACTGGGATGGAATGATGGCGACCATCCTTGAGTTCTCGTCTCTAGGTGCAAAATGGGTGACACACGATTGGAATTTTTCCGGAGTGACTCCGCGGATATACAGCAGGCAGCTGGCATCCATGCTGCAGTGGGGAGCGCAAAACGGGATGCTGGGCATGTACACAGAATGGTCGGCAAATGAATACTGGTATATCGACGGAGCCAACTACTGGATTCTCACCCAACTCCTCTCCGACCCCTATCAGGATACTGATGCCCTTTGGCGTCAATACTGCAAGGACATGTTCGGGAATGGATGGGAGCCCATGTATCGTTTCTACGACATGTTCGCCCAGAAACACGTGGTTTCAGACGCCTTCTATGTACGTGGTGACTGGCCGCGACAGGAGTCTTGCGGCTTCTCGGAGGAGGATGTTGCCCAGCAGAGGAAGTGGCTGGAGGAGGCAATCGCCTCAACAAAAGATGATCCTATGCTCCAGAAGCGGCTCTCAGCTATACAAAGATACTTCCGCGCCCATGAGCTAATAGTGAAGGCAGTCTCAATTCCAGGCAGGATGTATCACAAACATGTAGTTCTCGACAAGCGCACAGACATCGACAAGGCGGCTCTCGCCTTCTACGTAAACGATGATGCCGAAAAGATCTTCGCTTTCGACAAGTATTACGATACCCAAAGAACAATCCTCCCGGACACCTGCGAGGATCATGACAACGTCGCGGGCATCCGCTTTTCGTACCGCAACAACTACAGCAGGGCGCTGGGATCGGTAATCCAAGCCGTGCGCAGACAGGCTTTTTCAGGCATAGACTTAAACACACTGAGCGAGAATGGCGTCAAATCGGCTGTCTCGAACGCACGCCGGATATACAAGGAGAACCTGCCAGAGAAACGCAACGCTAAACGCACGGCTGAGATTGAAGAACTTATGACAAAAATCCTATGGGTACCGCGGGTGGCGGAGATGCCAAACATTGACGGAGACTTGTCCGACGAGTCATGGAAGAAGGCGGCAAAACTGGAAGGATTCACGCTAGCGGATCTGCTTGTACAAAGCAAGGACGGCAACGAGACGGAAGGGAAAGTCATGCGAGTGGGGAACCATCTTGTCTTCGGCATCGCATGCAAGCAGCCAAACGGGACATGGGCCGAGACGCCTCCAGAAAAATTCACCGGCTCGAGCATTTGGCGTGAATCAGGTTGCGAATTCTTCTTCGGTCCGCCAACGGCTGGGACTGAAAAACCGGAGTTCGCACAGTACATTGTCAACGCTCTCGGCGCCTTCCGAGGTTTCCAGAAAGCTCTGGACAACCGCAAAGACGTCAAATGCGCAGTGAAGATGGGTGAAGACGGCAAATCTTACACCATAGAGGTCGCATTCCCTCTCAAGCTGGAGGGGCAGTATGATTATTCCGGCCAGCATCTGCTTGAATTCAACATCCAGCGAAGCCCATTCCAATCCAAGACATTCAACCCGAAAGAGCGCATCGGATGGGCTCCGATATTCTTCACCGCCACACTTCCAGAATCACGCGGACTGCTAGTGCTGGAGTAGTTTCTGTGCAGGAAATCTGTCTGGAGGTAAGCGCCAACGTAAGCCAGTTAAATCCACGTTAAAACTGAAGGAATTTTAAAAATGGGCAATATTTCGAAAAGTCAACGTTCAAGCACAAAAACATTGCGGACGCTGGTAATGGCGACAGTGGTAATGATGGGCGTAAATTTTTCATTTCACGCCCAGGCAGGTGAAGCCACCCGGGTAAAAATCCCGGCTCCTTCTGTCATCCCGGATGACAAGGCACTCGTGCTAGTCGGACCAGGTGTCAGAAGCGTGATCATAAAGGCCGACTCTCCCAAAGATTACTACTTTCCATTTGACTCCTACAGGTTCCCATACACCGGTGGCGACACGCATTTCAAACGATACGCAGATTACATTACGGGAATGAATGTTCCTGTAATGTCGTGCAAGGATTTTGAGGTGGAGAACAGAAAGACCCCCTTCGACACGCGAATATGGGTGGGGCTCCAGCCCAAGACGAGGGAGGTCATGTCCGAGGAGTTGAAGCGGCTTGACGACGATGGTTTTGCAATTAAGGTTGTTGGCAAAGACGTGTACATAACCGGAAAGAACATCTGGGGCACGGAGTGGGCGGTGTACGACATTCTGGAGAAATTTGCCAGATGCCGATGGTACGCCCCCGGACCAGATTGGTATAGGGAGAAGGAGGATGGCGTAACCGGGTTGTTCCATATTATTCCAAAGGCCTCCTCCGTACGGATCCCAGCAGATCTGAACATTCTGGAAAACCCATCTTACAAGATGCGCTGGATGATGTGTGACGCCGTGCAGGAATTCCGCCTCCGCTATCGGGACAAATTCCATCACAACCTGATCAACCCGTTCATCCCAAGCTTCCCGTCCAGCCTACAGATGCCGGATGTTGAGACAGCCAAAGATCCGACGCGGCGGGCGGCGTATTATGTCGATAGCTACAACAAGTTCTTTGGCGACTATGTAAAAGTGGATCCGCCCCCGGCACCGACCGACGATGGCACAATCAAAGACGCCGGCAAATTCGCCAACTACTATGCTGAATATTACAGGAAGCAATATCCTCAGTTCTACGATAAGTGGAGTCAGGCACACTTGGATTACTTCCCGGAAATCAACGGCAAACGCACCCCTCCCAATATTGCCAATACGAGTGATTTTCAGCCATGCATCGGCTCTCCAAAGGTGTTCGAGGCACTTGTCAAAGCGGCCTCGGAGGCATTCCAGGCTGGCGAAGGAACTTACAGTATTGGAATGAACGACTCAAATAAATATTGCGAATGCACACTTTGCCAGGCCATGGTTCCGGATGAGTTGAAAAACAAGATGCCGGACAAGAACCAGCGGATCGCCTATTCCTTTTTTGTTTTTTACAATAAGCTGGCCGAGAAACTGTCATCGAAATTTCCCGACAAGCGTCTTGGTTGCCTCGCCTACGCCGTGTTGTCGAGCCTGCCGCCCGGATTGGTCAAGCTCCATCCGATGATTGTGCCGTACCTCACCCGCGACAGCGCCCAGCTCTTCGACAGGAACGAGGTCGGCGAGTTCGCCGAATTGGTAGAACGTTGGGGCAAGATGAGCTATCAAATGGGGATATACGAATACGTTTACGGGGCAGGTTTTGTCATTCCGCGCCTATACAACCGTTACATCCTGAAAAATATTGCAGAGCGTTACAATATCGGCGTTGACGGATTCTACGGTGAAAGCAGTCCGAACTGGGCTTTGGACGGAATTAAGTACTGGATGATTTCCAAAATGCTCTGGAACAACAAACTTGACCCAAAAGAGCTTGAAAGAGATTATCTGGAGAACTGCTTCGGTCCGGTGGCCGGAACAATGCAGAAGTATTTCGACTTCCTGGAGGAAGCGTGGTGTACGCAAGAAGAGGTCGGAATCAAGGGGACAAGAAGCAATTACAGATGGATGAACGATTCGACACAACTGGGAATTTTCACTCCGGAGAAATGCGATAAGGCGTGGGCTTTGCTTGAAGAGGCTGAGAAGACCATCGCAAAGTATCAGGCGATTGAGATGGATATAGAAAAGAAAGAATACTGTTCAATGGTGGCACGACGTCTGGATTTCCTGAAGAAAGGTTTCAACGTGTCGCGGACCCTGGCCTGCATGTATGATGTCGGAAAAAGACTTGAACCTATGCTGGAACAGAAAGATCTCAATCTCGGAGAGGCGCTTCAGCCCCTGTCCCTGGTTTTCCGATCGCCAACAATACGCAAGGTCTATGAAGACATCAGCAGCGTCAAAGAGGTTGGGATTGTTCCTTTAGCAGCAGCCCTTGGCGACTATAACTCATTCTGTTCCAACTACGGATCTTATCCGGGAATCAACAAGATGATACACAGGATCACAGTAGAGACAGTGGAGGAGGCTCTGAAGGATTGCGGACACGACCCTGTCAAGACGCGCCGGGATATAGACGGTATTATTAAAAGACGCGCCGGGGAGAAGGTAAAGGACAAGGAGGCGCTCAGCCGCCTGACTGAAATAGTCAAATCCACTGGTATGCTTGTCGCACGTCATACCGACATAACTCCGTTGATTGACGGCAAGATAAACTCCGTAGAATGGGGAGAGCCGGCATATGCCGGTAACTTCTACAAGGCGTTCTCGCTCACCCTAGATTCCAACAGGACGACAATATGGGCAATGGAGGACGGACAGAAACTCTATTTGGCGTTCGACTGCGAAAGCGACCCTGATGTGATGGGCGCGGATGTCAGGCCTGGCGAAGCAGATCCCGGTCCATATCCTAAGAAGTCTAGAGACGACGCTATCTCCTTATCCTTAGGTTTTCAGCGCAATATGCCAGGATTAAAGAACATCATCGTCAACTTGAATGGTGCCTGTTCAATGGATTCTATCGATGTAAAAACCAGCCGTGGTTCCAAAGGATGGCAAGTAGAGATGGCGTTATCAATGAAGGAATTGAACCTGGATAAGAAGAAAGAGCCAACACCTTTCGGAGTCAGCAGATATACCCGCGTAAAAAAACCGGACTCGAAGAATCCGAGTGCGTTTGAGACCGTGTGTTCCACGCTGATGCCAGTTGCAGATGTTGGTGGAAACGTAGGCAACGGGAACCATGTGCAATGTATGACTTTCATATGGGGTCCGCTTCTAATATACCAGGCACATGATCCTGAAACTAAAGGAAAACTCTAAAGAGTAAAATGAAAACTAAAAAATTGAATCAGAAAAAATATTTAACGGGGAATTAAAATGAAAACATCAGCTTTTATAAAACGGCACAGGAACAATCCGATACTATCGGACAAGGACGTTCCATACAATGACGCGCTGGTATTCAATGCGGGCGTAGCCAAGTTCAAAGGGCGCTATGTCATGATATTCCGCAATGATTTTGGAAACCTGAAGGAAAAGAAGCTAACAGACAGGACCTGTCTTGGCATCGCATTCAGTGATGACGGGATAAAATGGAACGTTGAAAAAGAAAGATTGATAAGTGACGCCCGAAATCCATTATACACGGCTTATGATCCGCGGTTGACCGCGCTGGATGGCAAGTTGTATATGTGTTTTGCCATGGGAGGCAACTGCGGCACCCGCGGTGGTGTAGCGGTAACTGAAGATTTGAAGAACTGGGAAATCCTCAGCCTTTCGACTCCGGACAATCGCAATATGGTTATTTTCCCGGAAAGGATAAATGGCAAGATCTACAGGCTTGAAAGGCCGTTTGCATCTTATCTCAGACCCGGAGACCGTTTCGACATATTCATATCAGCCTCTTATGATGGTATATACTGGGGGGAAACCGAACTCCTCCTTTCAGCAAGCGAAGTCCCATGGGCCAATGAAAAGATAGGCCCGGCAGCCCCTCCAGTAAAAACAAAAGAAGGATGGTTGACACTTTTTCATGGCGTTGATGTCGAAGAAAGCAGGAAATGGGGATGGTCCGGAACCTGGAATAAACGTTATTCAGCTGGTATAATGCTGCTGGATTTGAATGATCCGCGGAAGATAAAAGGTATTTGCAGTGAACCTGTCTTAGTGCCTGAACCTGAGTATGCATATGAAGCTGAAGGTTATCGCGATTATGTGGTTTTCCCGGGAGGAATGCTCTTGGAAAAAGACGGAATGGTGAAAATATATTATGGAGCGGCGGATACCGTGGAATGCCTGGCCGAAGCACATGTCGATGATCTTATTGCACTATGCAAGTAATAATTTAAACACAGGCAAGATGCCTGTGGTACATTTAATAGGAAGGTGTTAAAAATGAACAAAAATTCTCTTGTGGACATGCTGTCTTTCAAAAATAAGACTGTGATGATAACTGGCGGCTGTCAGAATTTTGGACTTGAGATTGCGACAGGTTTCGCCGAACTTGGAGCCAATCTTGTGCTGACATCAAGAAAAAAAGACAAGGCCCAACAGAAGGCAACTGAGTTTTCCGATAAGTTCGGGGTCAAAACGGCAGGATACGGAATGGATATCACCGATGAGAAATCCGTCGCTGAAACTTTTGCGGAAGCGTTCGGCCTCTTCAAAGAAATCGCAGCACTCGTGAACAACGCCGGCGGTCACGGTTCAGGCACGACCGGAACCATCGACAAGGAACCGCTCTCATCGTGGAACGGCTATCTGAATGCAAATATGACAGGGACTTTTCTCTGTCTGCGTGAATATTCCAGGCACATGATGAAAAAAGGATACGGGTCAGTTGTCAACATCGGATCCGTCACTTCACTTCTCGGCCGTGACAGGATTGTCTATGAAGGGCTTCCGATGACGCCTAATCCAATACCCTATACTGCATCAAAGGCCGGTGTAATAGGGCTGACTTACGATGCGGCCGCTTATCTCGGCAAATACGGGATCAGGGTGAACGTCGTATCGCCCGGAGGCTTTGAAAGAGGCCAGCCGGAAAAATTCGTAAAGGCATATTCAGAGCGCACAATGCTTGGCAGAATGGGACGTGACGGACTTGACTTGAAGGGCGCTGTGACATTTCTCGCTTCCGATGCGGCGGCCTACATAACAGGGCACAATCTTTATGTCGATGGCGGCTTCAGCCGGTTCAAATAACAGGAGTGGCAATCAATCATGACTTCGCGAGAACGAGTACTGGCCGCGCTGAACCAGCAACAACATGACCGGGTCCCGATCGATCTGGGTGGAACATTCGCCAGCGGATTTACCGCCCGTGCCTATGACAGGATACGTGAACACCTGGGCATTAAAGTAAGCCCTGGAAAAATCATGAGTGAGGAAATGATGTTGGTCGAAGTCGAGGCCGAATTCCTGAACCGGCTCGGTGTTGACACCATCGGCATCTATACGTGCAGCGGTCATTTCCACGGCTGGCAGGATTGGACTGCACCAGATGGAACCCGTGTCAAACTTTCACGCGAGGTGATGGTCAAGCCTTCGGCAGAAGGCGGCTGGGAATTGTGGCGGAAAGGGAAGATGTGCTCTGTCATGCCACCCGGCGGCCATTATTTCGACGCCTGTGATTATGTGAAATGGCGCGATGCCGATCCGTCCGTCTACACCGACGCAATCGTTGATCATCTCGCTGAACGCTGCCGTATCGCACGGCACAATACGGACTTGGCCGTGGTACTTTCGGTACCGTTCACCATTTTCAACGGGACCAATACAGACTTCCTATGCGCGCTCTACACCGACAAGGAGGAGGTCAATGAACGGGTAGGACGTTGGGTGGACCATACTCTGGAATCGCTAGACCGTCTATTCCGGGCTACCGGGGCTCTGGTTGATGTCTTCGCCTTTTCCGGCGATGCGGGTACGCAGCGGGCGCCGCTGATCGGACCCGACGTCTATGAAGAAATGCTTCTGCCGCATTTTCGACGAGTTACGGAACATATACACCGTCACACTCCGGCCAAGTTCTTCTACCATACCTGTGGATCAGTATACCGGTTGATTCCCGGATTCATCAAGCTTGGAGTAGATATCCTGAATCCGCTTCAGGTGACTGCCGAAGAAATGGAGGCCGATCGCCTGGTGAGCGAGTTCGGGGGAAAGCTGGTTTTATGGGGTGGCGGCATCGATGCCCAGCATACCTTGCTTGAAGGGAATCAGGATCAGGTCCGGGAAAAAGTCCGGCAGCAGTTGACGCAATTTACACGTTATCCCGGGTATGTGTTCGCATTCGATCATAACGTCCAGCATGATGTTCCGCCAGAAAACGTGATCGCCGCCATCGATGAGGCGAAAGCGTTTAAGTTGGAGTATGTATAGAATATGTTTTTCAGGGATTTTGATGATTGCGTAGCAATCTTTGGAGTGCGCAGTGTCAGCTGCGCTTTTGGATTGTCTTAAAGCGGTGCTTACACACCGCACTCCGAAAGACGCTTCGCGTCAATAAAAGTTCTGGCGAAGCCGATTAAGAACAATAAAATAAAGGAGACAAATAATGAAGATAAAGTTTCTGGTTGCGGGTTGCGGTTCCATAGGCTTGAGGCACATAGCATGTCTTTGCACAAGAAAAGATGTGGAAATAGTGGCTTTCGACCTCAACAAGGAGGCAGAAGAGAAGGTAAGGGAAATCAATGGACGCATAAAATTCTACAGCGACTGCGATGAGGCTTTTGCGAAAGAAAAACCGCTCATAACAATTGTGTGTACGCCAAACAGTTCCCACAAGGCAATGTCCCTGAAGGCCTTTTCCTCGGGTTCACATGTCCTGTGCGAAAAACCCATTGCCGACACTGTCAGCGACGGCATCGAGATGGTTGAAGCCGCGAAGAAGCATTCCAAGTTCCTTGCCGTAGGATACACTGAAAGGTTCAGGGAGTCCTTTGACTTCATCACGAAAAAGATAAAAGCAGGAGAGCTCGGGAACCTGATAGGCGGACGCGCCCTGATAGGCACCTACAACACACTGTTATGCGCAAAAAGCGATTTCCGCAGCAAGATTTTCGGAGTGCTGATTGTTGATTACACGCATGAAATAGACATGCTTCGCTCAATATTCGGGGAAGTCAAAGACGTGGTCTGCAAAGCCAATTCGCTGGCGGTGAAAGAACTGAAAGCCACCCCTTCCCTGGCTTCACTGCTGCTGGAATATGAAAGCGGGGCGATCGTCTCTATCCATATGGACTACATCCAGCATCCGCAGCGCCGCATCATGGAATTCATTGGTGATAAACAGGTCATAGAATATGATATGCAGATAGACCAGGTGAAAATATATGACTGCAATAAGAAAGGTTATGAAGTAATACAGTTTGAGAACATACGCAACGAACGTTTCTGTCTCGAACACCAGGACATGATAAACTCTGTTACGAAAGGCTCTGCTCCCCGAGTCGATGGACAAGGCGCCGTGGAAGTCCTGAAGATTGCGGAAACCGCCCTGGGTCAGATTAAAGGAAAGTAAAGCGCCATTTTCTGGGGTAGCACATCACCCGAATGCTACTTAGTTAAGCCTTAACAGCAGGATAAGACTCAAGCTAAAGCTTGTACTCCAACCCCGGAAATTCCTAAGTTGGAGTTCAAACTTTAGTTTGTTTTTTCTTATCTAAGTGGCATTCAGGCGTCACCCCGCGATCTCGGGATGATATCCCGAGTTACTTGTATTGAACTAACAAATATGCAATAAAAAGGGAATTATGAAAACAACAAAATGCCTTCTGCGCGCGCTGGCAATCTCTTTCTTCCTAGCCAACTCTTACAGGTACGATCGCCGATCAGAGCTGGATCATCGAATAAAACTGGAAGGAACACTGCCATGAACTCGCATAAACGCCAACTGCTTGCCTTTGTGTTGTCATTAACCGTCATATGTGTGCTTTCAGCCACCCACTTGTCAGCGGCGCCCGAACCAGTCGTCTGGCCTCCGGACAACATGCCCAAAAACGTACTTAAGCGGGCATATCAACCGGCCTTCCATTTCGGATATGCCCCAGACCGTACGCTTCCAGAAGATGTCGGATGGATCGCGCATGTCGGCTCCATGCATTCCACCGAATTCGAGGAACATATCGACTTTGTCCGCCTAAATGTTGGGTATGGATCAGGATTTATGCGAAGTTACCTGGGTGGACTCGACGACTATCCCGGCGTAGGCAAACCCGGACGGATAATCATGCGCGCGCGCCGCGACCATTCCAGTACGTACCAGCACATCAAGATGATGGTCGTCAGCAACGAACGCCATTGGGAATGGCGAATCGAGAAGGACATGGTTTTCGACTGGTTCCGCAAGAACGACAAGGAAGCGAAAGACAACAAGATTCCCTGGCCGAACGATAAATGGGATTCCTGGCACGACTATGTCGTGACTTTCACAGGGGACTCAGCCTATATTTCAATAGACAACGATCCTGACCTGACCATGCCTCTCAAGATTGACAAGGGAGAAGGGAAAACTGGCTCTTTCTATGTCAGTATCGGCGGCACCATGGATTGGCTAGACGTTCAGTCCATCCGTTTCGTCGGCTTGGATGAACCAGTCATAGTCCCGGAACCACTGAAGAAGATTCCTGATGGCCCATTCTCGCGCAAGTACGCCAGTGACCGGACATGCGTCGATACGGCCTTTTCCGACGGTGTCGAGAGCGGTCCGTTCCTATGCTGGTGGCCCGAAGGCAATAAGCGTTGTGAAGGGAAGTACGAGAAAGGCATCAAGCAGGGACTGTGGACCTACTGGTACCCGAGTGGACAGAAGAGCTGGGAACGCACGTTCAAAGATGGTGTCCTCGACGGCAAAGTCATCCAGTGGTCATTTGACGGCAAGCGCGGGTACGCCTTCGATTACCAGTCCGGTCGGCGTGTCAAGTCAACCGAATGGATCGGTGACCCGAACACTCCCGCCCTGACTCCCAATGCAAAGTGATCTCTCGTGATGACGCTTCAACGGATGACATTAAACAGCATCTTTTCCGGACAAGAGTAGATCTCGGAATGCGGATATTGCAGTATCAAAGCCAGACGTTTTACAGGCTGCCAACTCAACGTCCGCGCATACAGGTCATCTATTTCAGCCTGTTTTTCAATGCTTAGCACGGAACGCAGGTGTTCCAGCAGAAGTTCAATACGGGCATCCATGATTTTTATACCTCAATAGGAAAAGCTATTCTACTTTGCTTTAACTCTATAATTTCGGTATATGCCAGTCATCGGGATTTATGGCTACCGGCAGCCCGAGCCTTGCGGACTCAAGGACCTTCAACGCCACCCTGTTGACCAGTACCGCGCTCTCGACATCGCAGGGATTTTCGCCTTTGCCTTCGAGATGGTCCAGGAACCTGTCGAGCTGCTCGTAGTGGCCCTTGTTGACGTTGAGCCATCTGGCCGCGTCACCAGCTTCTTTGGCGCGTTTGCGTTCGGCAGCCAGCTCCCGCATGTATCCGTCCATCCCAGTTTTTTCTGCCCATTCGCAGCCTTTTGCGTAAGGGAAGAATTTCTGGATGGGTTCATCGTCCATGCCCACCTGCCTCACTTCGATATGCTGGTCTAGGGCAATTGTAATATTATTGACTGTGACTTCGAAAAGTTCCTTTGGATAATCGAAGTGCCCGACCATCGTGTGCTGCAAGGTGCTCAGCGAGCCGTCAGCGAAACGGATGAGGATCGTGAAGTTTCCGCGCGGACTGCCTTCGGCGAAGACCCTCACCGGATGTGACGAGTTGAACCAAAGCGCCAGGTCGATGTAGTGCACCATCTCGGCGTGCATTATGCCTTCCTCGTCGTAGAATACCCACGGTTTCCAGCTTCGGCTGTCGTCATTGACACGTAGCAGGAGCTGAGAATATCTCTCTTCCGGAATCAGTTCCCGCCCTGCTGTGCGATCGACCGCCGGAGTGAAACCGCGAGTTCCCTTCGCCTTGTCGAGCAGCCGTTTGAACTCGAGAACGGCCGGGCTTGACCTGCGGTTATGTCCCACGCAGACCGAACGCCCAGTCCTGCGGGACGACAGGACGATATCAAGCATACCCTTCCTGCTTGGGGACAGCGGCTTTTCCGTATATACGGCCTTTCCCGATTCCAGGGCGGGAATTATGAAATCCTCGCGCAGGTTCGTATGCGTGGCGAGTATGCAGACATCAATATCCGTCGCCTCGACTATCTTTCGCCAGTCAGTCTCAATCCGCTGTGCTCCGAACTTTCTCCTGCACATTTCGGCCACATTGCGATCAACATCGCAGACAGCGACAAGTTCAATCCGTGGATTTCTCTGGCAGCTTGGGAGATGTACTCCTTGGGCAAATGCCCCGCAGCCAACAACAGCCAAACGATGTTTTCTCATTATCATATTTCCCTTAGTTCTTTTAAATACATGCTTTAATTTTGAACTCGACTACGAAAGCGTCGGTTTTATCACGAAGACTTACCTCCAGATGCTTGAAGGTTTCATTACCCTGTTCATTGCCATAACCCCAAATGGTCTCAGTGTCCTCGATACGGAAAACGCAACCGGCTCCACCGACAATCAAATCTATAGAGCTCCCGTTCCCGGTAAAGCGGAATGAACGATCGTCGATCTGTTCGATCTTGTGCTTGCTGTAAGTGTTGAACCAATAGGAGAAGCTATGGGGGGAGCGGCTAATGACAGTATCCCGCACCAGCAAATGCTCGGGTTCGAAATAAAAATCCCGGGTATAGGTCATGATTTTCATGTCGTCAGGATATGCCATCTGGAGATTCAATCTCGCAAACCCCTTCCGCGTTAATGGGTCGAAATGATGGCGTTGAATCCGGTGTCCGCGCCATGTCCGGCTCGGAACGCCCATGGGATACCCGATGTCGCCATACTGCCCTTTTCCGTCGACCAACAGGACATTACCAAGTTTCGTCCCGGTCCGGTAACCCGACTCGGCCGTCTGAAGCAGCATCTCGTTTTTTAATCCCACAGTGAACGCCCCCATGGAAGGGTTGCTGATGCCCATGTCGGTACCGGACAAATCAGTGCCAAGGCTGTGGAAGGATGAGGAGTTGGACTGGCACATGACCGCCACGTTAAAGCGGGTCGCCCCATTCCGGTATTGGATCGCGCCACCGTCCTCGTAGACGTTCATCGCAAGGGTGGCGGGGCGCTTATCAGAGCAGCTCCCTTCGGCATCCTCGAGAATTGCCATGGGGAGCACCTCGTAAACCTTGGAAGCCAGTCCTGTGAACGACTTCCGCCTATAATGTTTTGTAAGAAGATTTGCGAGATATCGGGAGTTCTCACAGCCGAAATCTTTTGCGAGAACCATCAGATATGGAAGTCCCGCCTCGAAATCTTTCCGGTCGCCTCGGGTCACGCAAACCATTGTCAGCATCGACTCCCCGTCAAGACATGACATGATGTATTTTGGCACGTTCCGATATGCCGTAGCCGATGCGAAAACATCATTGCCGGAAGCGAACTTATATGCGATCCGGAAATCCGTCATATCGTTGCAGTATAGCTGTATTTTATGGTATTGGGAAAACGGGATGAACCCGTCGACAGGCTGTTTTTCAATGGTGCGGAAGAAACGCGGCACGTAAAACTCCAGGATCTTCTCCGCGACAGTTGAATGACCAAGCATGTTGATTGCGGCGAATCCGATTGACGGGCTAGACCGGTATCCATGGTCCTGCAGGCACGCCCCGCCCCAGTACTGGGACAGTAAAAGCTGCTGCTCGTAGAACAGCTCCATCTGGCGTTCGATGCGGTTCAGCAAAGGTCCGCGAAGATCGCCCAGTTCGTCATGCATCCAATTGTACACGAGAGATGCATACTTGATGGTCAGCGCACAGCCCATGTCACCGTTATGTCCGTAGCCATATGGGTTCTGGTTGCCCCAGGCGGGAAGGTCGAGCAGATGTCGGACAGTATGGAGAATGTCGTCTTTCAAAGCCTCATCTTTTTTCAGCTGGTAATAAAAAGAGCAGACACCCAGTCCGTCATCAGGAATGGTCTTGTCCTTCCCTTTGTTTTTTGAATATTTCTCAACGGCCTTCTCCAGAAACTGACACCAATCGGTTCCGCTGATTTTTTCCCTGATCGAATCCCAGCCTATTTCATTGGCGACGTGCCAGGCCCAGTTGGCAGCCAGTTTCTTTCCGGTCCAGGCCTGGGGTTCCATACGGTCGAAGGCGTTCTCCTCGAGATAGACTGCAATTGGTTTCAACTTGAAGACGTTGTGAGGTTCCGCCCTGAATGATATGTCGCCTTCGTCCTCCACCTGAAAACCGAACTCGCCGCGGAGAGTCTTGGTCGAGATGTCCTCGACAGTTGGACGCTGGAGATAGAAAATTCCGACGTAGCTGCTGTTTCTGAATATCTTCCAAGTGGGGAGAAGAGGAGTGTGTTCATTATGCAGATCGAAGTCCCATGGCGCCGTTATCTGTCCCTTGTTTCCATCCTTGGTCATCGGCAGGGCGAGCGATTCCCAGTTGAATTTCTTCATATCGGCCTGGATGCCTACCGTGTAGAGGCCTGGCATGAGACGGCATGAGAATTCGAAGGAGTTGTCTTTCCCCCATTTGATTTCATTGTTTCCAGCTCCACATAGGAATGGAACTTTCATATTCTATTTCCTTATTAGAATTTTACAACAACTTTGATTTCCCTGCGCTGTTCTATGGCGGAGAATGCGTCAATCAGTTCCTCCAGCGCGATAACCCTGGTGACAATCTTTTCCAGCGGCATTTTGCCACCCGCCAGCCAGTCAAAGATAAATGGAGCCGCCTTCGCCGACTCAACGTATGTGCCTTCCGCCAGTATGACATCGATTGCAGACAGCTCCTTCTGATTCTGCTTCCAGTCATATCCGACTCCGAACGGGACAATAACTCCGCCTTTCCTGATGATCTTCAGGAAATCTCCGCTCAGATTCCGGCCAGTGGTGTCAATTGCCAGATCTACCGACACTCCTCTGTTATTTAAAATCTCTGCTGGATTGTCATCAGGGTTGAAAACCTCCGTAGCTCCAAGCTCCAGCGCCAGTCTCCTGCGAGCCTCCTGATTTCCAGAAACATACACAGTTTTTATTCCCATGCAGAGACATTCCATAAGATAGACAAGCCCGGACGGGCCTAGGCCAGCTATGTATGCGCTTCTCGCCCCCTCAAGTCTTTTGTGGATATTGTCGCGCATGAAATAACGCATGGCGCCCATGGCTGACTCGAGCAGGGCTCCTGTAGTCGAATTCATGCTGGGAGACACTTTTACGGCTGCTGCCTTTTCCGGATGCACCAGGCAATATTCGGCGTATCCTCCCTGATGCGGCCCACATCCTGCAATGCGTTCACCGACTTGCCAGCTTTTAACTCCAGAGCCAACCTTGACGACGCTTCCGCATATCTCATGCCCCATTATGAACGGCCATTTCTCGTTTGGCCAGACCTTGGTTGGATCCCCGGCACGTAGTATGCGCAAGTCAGTGGCATTGCAGATTCCAGCAGCCTCGACTTTAACCAGAACGGAATCCGGTTCGAGCGCAGGTTCTGGAACATCCATCATTTCAATCTTATCCTTGGCTGTGACTACTGCGGCTTTCATATTGAAAATGCTTCCTTTATTTAACTACACCGGAACTTGAACACTATGCACCTTCCCTGGTTTATCCAACTCCTCACAGCCAAAGTCCGGTGGTCGATGCCTTTACAGAAGGAAATTTCAGCCCGTCGCAGATGAACGAGTAAAGACGTGCGTTCCGCAGGTAGAGCTTGAGTCTGACCTTCCCGGTGTGCCTGACAAAACTGCCACGGCGTTGACTGAATTTCAACGGAGCCCTCAGATGATCTCCTGTCACGGGATTGCAGTCCTCGCGAGCGGTGCCGTCCAAGGGCTTCTCGGTCTCGGCATCCACAAAACTCATGCGAAACTCCCCTTTTGGCGCCTCAATATTTACGAACATCCGCATCGCCGCCCATGTCATCTCCATTGGTACAGTTGTAAGGCACGCCTCCTCAGATCCGGCCTCCCAGCATGCAAATCCGTCCCGCCTCAGTGTTGCCGATCCCAAGGCGGCATTTCCAGCCTGCCAGTGCTCGGTGTCCTTGCCGCCGAACCAGAAACGCATTCGGTCGCCCTCTGGGAAAGGAGGATTGGTGCAAAGCGACACATGTGACTGATCCCAGCTACCAACCGGGCCACGCGGCAGTATCGGCGTCCTGTCGCCAACTCTCTTCCAGTCCGTCCAGTTTCGTGCAAAGACCAGTTGCATGTCCAGTGGGCCATATGTCATATTTTTCTCATCCATATAGAAGAGCTGGACTATCCCCACATATCCGTGGCCATAGGGAATGACGTACATATAATAGAGCTGGGCATTCGACGGATCCTTGTCGTCGGCTTCGAGTATGGGAACCATCGGTGTCCAATGGACGAGATCCTTGCTGGCGGCAATTGCCACATGGCGCTTGTTGCGCAGTTGATGCTGGCCGTGAATCTGTTGAAGCCTGCGGATCTCGACACTGTGCGCGTAGGAACGCGTTGTACAAAGATAGACTTGTCTGCGCGGATCCCACATCAGACAGTGGGCATCGCCGTCCAAGGGCAGCGTAGGCGGGAAATGAGGAGTCCAATTGATTCCGTCGTCTCCGTACATCTGCGTAATGCCCATTGGGTAGACCGGATCGTTGAAGTGCGAGTACATAGTGGCTACAAGTTTTGTGGTTGCTCCGGATACATAGTTCGGAACTACGCCACTTAGATGATCGGTAAGAACCGGGGGAACCTGAACTCGGATCATGTTGTTTTCGAAAGAGTTCTCGAAGTTGACTGTTCCCACCACCGGCTTCTCCCAGTTCAGGCCGTCAGCGCTGGTGGCCATGCACACCGTGGAGCCCTGCGGGCGGCCATTCTCTCCAGATGCACTGGTATACATCAGGCGGTTGCATGTGTTATACCAGAGGACATACTTCTTGGCATCCGGATCGAACAGCACTGTGCCAAAGATTGGATCCTGATGAACAGGCCTCGACTTATTTCCATCCCCGCCTTCCCAGGTCTTCTCGGGGTAAAGCACAGGATTGGATTCCTTGGACATCTGACATATGTGGAATTTTGCGCCATCCGCCCGTTCAATCAATGATTCATCCGCCATCAGAAACAAATCTGGCTCAGCATAGAACGGCTGCTCGAATCTCATCGAAATCTCCTTTCTGGCGCTTTTTCATTTCTCAATATGAAAAGACACATGCGTGATTATCAACAATAACACTAATTATACATCTATTTAATGCCTCTGTCAATTTATAGCCCACAAATAATCAATATTTATTCTCCAATCTATTCAAACCTCCGATTCCGCCATGTGTTATTATAGACTATAATATATATTTTCTGTCCATGCATACATACTTTTAGAGCTTTGGTTCTATTATTTGACAAATTTAATAAATCCGCTAAATTAAGCAATAATTACAAGACGTTGATTTAGATGAGTTAGGGAGTATTCATATGTCCTTGAAGGAAATACGTGGAATTACAAGAAATATGGATGTCAAAAAGAAAGAATTTCAGAAACTTCAGTCAGAGCTAAAATTAAAAGAGCAATTTAGACTGTACGCTCAAGCCACGAAAAACAAGAGGAAGCTCCAGAAGAAACAAGAGTCTTCCTCTCGCGTCCATATTGAAAACTTTTTTTCAAAAATACGTTTTGATTATCTAGGATTGTCGCTAGTCATCGCCATTATTGTTTCAGGCGCTTGCTATCTCCATAGCAAGGGGATGATAAGCTCGCCACTGCAAAGAGCTAAATATCAGGTAACTGCCTCTACAGATGAGAATAAGAACAGAATCATCGCAGGAACAGTGCAGAGTCTGATGCGGGAAGTAAAATCCCGCAAGCAGTCCCCTTCACTGGCGAAGCTTTTCAATACTGGCAATCAGGACAAGATAAACAGCTTCATAATGGAAACGGACAGCCTGAATCTCAAGTCAATAGTGTATGTGAAGAATGAAAATTGCTACTACGCAAGTGCGTTGACGGACAAGGACAGGAATATCACATTCAGACTGAACCAGATTTCAGGAGACTATAAGATAAGTTCCATAGATATTGAGGATTGATTTCGGATTTGCCCGAAATCAATAATAAAGGGAACCTCTAAATGGAGAAAAGTTTAAATGAAAATTAAAATCGGCAATCAGCAATCGACAATCGGCAATAACTTCACCATAGTTGAACTGCTGGTAGTGATCGGCATAATACTCATTTTAACAGGCATTCTTCTTCCTGCAGTTTTCATGGCTAAGAAGAAGTCCAAAAGCACCCTCTGCATATCGAACATGAAACAAATCGCCACCGGATTCACAATGTACGCCGATGATTATGCAGGCTGCATGGTAGCCGGCAGGATGCCTAGCGGAATCTTCGACGTTGGCAATGGGATGAAATTCCGCCCAAGATGGTACGCCCAGATAGGAATCTCAACAAAATCCTATGCCTTCAGCAGTCCTGATCCGCTTGCAGCAGGGGACAATACGCAAAGGGTTGACAACAAGGCATTCATATGTCCGCAGGAAGATCCGGCCACAATGCTGCTGCGTGACAATGGAAGGAACTATTCCTACGGCTATAACTACCAGTTCCTCGGCAATTCCAGGTTGAACAGCTCTACCGGCAAATATATAAGCTGGCCCAGGAATCTCGCGTCCGTCAAAAATCTCTCTAGTACTGTGATGTTTGCCGACTGCATGGGGACCGCTGGAGGAAAAGCCTCTTCTGCAAGACAGCCATATGACGCCGTGCTCCAGGCTGGAACTGCAAATGGAGATAGTAAAATCGGCAATCATGCCTGGGCCCTTGATCCGCCACGGCTTGTCGCCGGAAGCAGCGACTACTGCAACGACAGTTCACGAGTCCCAGCCAGCCGCTCCGCTCCCTATGCGGTGCATTCAAAGTTTGCCAACATCGCATTTCTGGACGGTCATGCCGATGCCCTCAGCCTACAAGAACTTGGATACAGCGTCAAGGGCGACGGCGCAGTGGATGTCAACGGCACAAACAATATGTTCTCCGGCACCGGCTACGATGACTCTCCTCCAGCAATTAATTGAAGAAATCCTTAAATGAAGCTATATTAATAGTTTAATTTAAGGAAGGATCATAACTGTGTTTTACAATTTTAAATGCTCCGCATGCAAGAACGACATCCAAGCCGAATATCAATATATAGGCGAACTGGTATCATGCCCGATTTGCGATTCCGCCCAGATCGTACCTGATCCGTCCCTGCCTGTGAATTCAATATTCAGCGGTTACAAAATCATAGACGTATACGCTTCAACCCATCTTTGGACCTCATACAAGGCAGTCGGCGAAACAGAACTGCCGGGACAGGCGGTGCTCATGAGGCTTCCAAGTTCATTCTATCTCAAGAATGACGCAAATCCAGAGATTTTCTTCAATGTCATCCTGAGGAACGGCTCATCCAATATCGAGGGCTTCCCTGCCCTGCTTGACAGGTCTATGACACCGGGCAAGATATTTTTCATCTATGAGTGCAATCACAATGCAAAAACACTTTCCGGGTTTGCCTCAAAGGTGATGCCAGTCAGAAATTCCATACAGATAGTGAGGAATATCGCCTGCTGCCTCAACAGAGCTTGGGAAAAGGAAAAACTCATTCACCAGAACCTTAAACCCTTAAATGTCCGCCTTGATGATAATGGCAACGTATCCATACTCGAATTCGGACTTTCCCAGACCCTGATCAGCAATTCACATCTCCTGAACAAGGGTTTCAACATCTGGGACTATAGGTACATGAGCCCTGAATTCGTCCTACACGGACAGGCCGCCGACCCAAGATGCGATATCTATTCCGCAGGCGCCATATTGTATTTCCTACTGACGGGCAGCCACCCTTACAGCGACCTGACACCACAAGAAGTTCCAAACGCAGAAATCCCGGATCCACGCAAATTAAACTACGAAGTCCCAGCGACCTGCGTAACCCTGCTTAAGAAAATGATGGATAAAGACATCAATGCCAGGTTCCAGTCGTGGAACGAGGTTATTTCATGCATAAATGCATCATTCCCAGAACTGATTGCAGTCCACCAGCTTGCATCGATGCCGGAAAATCTCAATATTTCCGCCATGCGAACAGGTCGCTTCGAAGCCTTCGGCCAACCAGCCGGTGAATTCCCTGATGATATAATCAAGACCAGCAAGATGAAGAAACTCACGCTCAAAAAGAAAAAACTCACGGACACGATTGCAAGATTCAGTCCGGAGCTGGTGGCAGGCATCAACCGCCAATGGAATCCCGGAAATTCAAAGCCTTATGCTCACGGCAAATTATCCCAAAAGGTTTTGCTTGGCATAATAGGCGCAATAGTTGCAACTATCATCATGATTTCAATAGTTGTCATCGTCAACATTGGAAAAGACCAGGACACGCCACGCCAGAAGCCGGTCAATGGCCTGCCAGTCATTCCGAAGGGAATAGGACCAAATGCTGGAGGTAAAAATGAAACCCCAGAGACAGCGGCAAAAAATGTCGGTATTACGTATGCGAATCCTGAAAAAACTTTCAAGGAAATCTGTGATTTCTATGACGCCAATCCCGCCGCAAACATGGCGGAAGCATATAAGCGCCTGAATTCCCTGAAGAGCGAAGCAATAAAGATGAACAAGACAAGGCTGTTACAAAACATATACGACAAGGAACAGTCGATTGAATTGGTTGAAAAACAGAAAATCGAAGCCGTGATCGAGAAGCTTAAGACGGAAACTGCCCCTATTATCAATGAAGGCAATTACGCCAAAGCGTTTGAGATGATAGAAAAATATTCCGGGAAACTTGCAGATGAAAGCTTCAATGAACGTAGAGCCCTGATCTTATCGCTAAAAAAACAGGGTGTTATATCTGTAATCGAAAAGCTCAGGAAGGAGGCCACCCCCCTTATCAAGGAAGGTGACCAGACCAAGGCGTTTGAACTAATAGAGAATTATTCAGGGGAATTTGCAGACCAAAGTGCGAATGAGCGGAAAGCCCTGATCGCATCCCTCAAGATTTCAGCTTCAGAAATGAAGGTATCATCCTTGAAATCTGACATTGATTCATATATGAGCCAGGGGAATTTTGAACAGGCTGAACTTCTTGCCGGAGATTTCAAAGGTAAGACAGATGAGGATACATTGAAACAGCGCAAAGAGCTCCTGGGCTCCATTGAAGACAGGAAAGCCAAGTTCATCAAAAACGTATCTCCGCTTTTCAATGATGCCGCCGATAATTTCATTGCCGATAAAAATGAACTTACAATCGAAAAACTGAAGGAGTTCCTCAGTAAAACCGAGCTTCCAGCAGAATCAGCGAGTTTCGCAAAAAATCTTATGGAAAATATTTCGTCCTTCAAGAAAGTCTCGCAGGTCGTCTCTCCACTCGATGAAAAAATCAAGGTCTGCGACTCCCTCATCAAAGGGGACAGCTCAATTCTCAAAGGCATGCTCTGCATCCAGGAAAAATCATATGACAAGGCGAAGGACTTCTTCAAGGAAGTGAAATGCAATCTCGGCGCGGGCTTCACCCGCGCAACGACCGAACGTGAAGCGGAATCAGCATTGACCACGATACTGGCGAAATATGAAATGCCCTTCAACCCGGAAAAGCCGGAACTGTTCCTTTTCGAACTAACACAGAAGAAAAATCCAACTGCAAATGCGGCGGCAACCCTCATTTCAACCATGGCTCAATACAATGACAAATACAAGGATACGGCCTTCGCAAAAAAACATGATAACATCATCGAGGCTATCAGGAAATTCTGTAAAAGGTCCGGCATCGAGGATGCAGACAAGTCCGGAAAGATTTTCACCATACAGGCCGACACCGCCCAGGATGGGGCTAATCAGATTATGAAGTGCCTCTCCGAAAAGACTGACGGGATTTCAATCACACTGAAGCCCGGAGAATACCGCTCCGAAAAACTCAGGGAGCTGCTCTTCAACCAGAATGGCACAAAACTGCTGGGAGAGGACGGAGTCATAATCAAGAACAACATCGTGATCACCGGTAAAGACATACTGATTTCCGGCATAACCCTTGAAGGCGCATGGATTGCCTGCACCGACAACGCAAAGAACATAACTTTCAAGAATTGCGTCTTCAAATCAGACCTGACCAAAATAATGGCATGCTCCACGGTCTCCTTCCAGAACTGCCTTTTCAAGGGACTCCTTATTGAAAATTCCAGTCCTGTCTCCCTGAACCACTGCACCATCCTGGCAGCACCAAATGCACCGGAAAAGGCAGCCGCGCTATGGATAAAAGGCAACTCGGACATTGAAGTCGACAACTCAATCATATACGCAGAAGGCTATGGCGTAGTATTCGCAAATCCGGATAATTCAAAAGACAGGAAGATCAGCAACACGCTCTGGTACGGAGAGGAAGGCCTCTGCGCCGTAATTGTCAACAATAAGATCGATGAGAAGGGAAAAGTGGAGAGCGACAAGAAAATCAAGCTCCCAAAATACTTCAAAGTCAAAAACAACATCCATGCGCCCCCGCAGTTTGTCGATGAGAAGAAGGGCAACTGGCGCCTCGTAAAAGGCGTACCGGGCACAAGGAAAATCGAAGACGGCAAGGACTGCGGCATGAACAGATAGGGTCGCCTGAACTTTCATTTTTCCTTTGCACAAGCGCCTACATGCCGCCCAATCAATTGAGCCAATTGCAAAACACATAGGCGGATTCCCCGAGGGACGCGGGTCAGATAGACCCGCGCTACTCTCAAACAAGCCCTACTAATCGTCTCGAAATAGAATAGATACCCCAACGGGTTTATCCCGTTGGTGAAAGAGATTGAAAGGCTAGGGAGAACACGAGCTAGCCTCACCCAATCTCTTTCACCAACGACGCAAGGTCGCTGGGGTCTAAATTATTATAAGACGATTAGGAACTTAGCGGCATTCACTTTTGCAATTTCTTCGATTACAAACAACCCGCCAGTTCAAACTATCAAGTTAAAACCAGCCGCGACTCCTTGATTCTTGCACAGTTCTGGAGCGGCGGCATTTCCAATCCAATCACAGCCATTGAACAGATTACCTATCTGCTCTTTATGAAACGCCTGGACGATCTCGACCTGAAACGCATATCCGACGCTGAATTCACAGGAGTGAAATACACCTCTAAATTCGATGGCAAATTCACAATTCCCGGCACCGAACAGAAAGTGGACAAGCAGACGCTTCGCTGGAGCCATTTCAAACGTATGTCGGCCGAAGAAATGCTCACCCACGTGCAGATGAAAGTATTTCCGTTCCTGAAAGCGCTCAATGGCGATGAGTCACCCTTCACACATCACATGAAGAATGCCGTCTTCATAATCCCCAAGCCCGCCCTGCTGGTTGAGGCGATGTCCACCATCGAAGGAATATTTGCGGAGATTGAAAAGGATGCCCACTCGGGTGGACAGGCGTTCCAGGATATTCAGGGAGACGTATATGAAATGCTCCTCTCCGAAATCGCCCAGGCCGGCAAGAACGGTCAGTTCAGGACACCGCGCCATATCATCAAGCTTATTGCCGAACTTGTGGATCCGAAACTCGGCAACCAGATCGCCGACCCAGCCTGCGGAACCGGCGGTTTCCTTCTCGGCGCCTATCAGTATATGGTGACACAGCTTGATAAGAACAAGAAGAATCTCAAGCCCGATGAGGACGGTTTCATCCGCAATTCCGTGAGCAGTCTGCTTACGAAAAAGGTGAGCGATATTTTGAATGACAGCCTTTACGGTTATGACATTGATGTGACCATGGTGCGCCTGGGTCTGATGAACCTGATGATGCACGGTGTTGACACTCCGCACATTGATTACAAAGACACTCTGAGCAAAGGATTTACCGAGTATAACAAATATCAGATTATCATGGCCAATCCGCCGTTTACCGGAAGTATTGACAAAGGTGACATCAATGAATCTCTCAAATTGGGAACCACCAAAACCGAGCTGCTCTTTGTAGAGAATATTTACAATCTGCTCAAAATGGGTGGAACTGCGGGCGTGATTGTGCCACAAGGCGTTTTGTTCGGCAGTGGCAAGGCGTTTGTCGAAGCCCGGAAAATATTGGTTGACAAATGCGAACTTAAAGCCGTTATCGCCATGCCCAGCGGAGTGTTTAAACCCTACGCCGGAGTAAGTACCGCCATCCTGATCTTTACAAAGGGCGGCGAAACCGAGAATGTCTGGTTTTACGACATGCAGAGCGACGGATACAGTCTTGACGACAAGCGGACAAAACAGGAAGGTTACGGCGACCTGCAGGATATTGTAACGCAATACAAAAAGCGGGATCAGCTCAAAGAAACTGACCGCAAAGAGAAATTCTTCTTTGTCCCCAAATCTCAGATCGTGGCGGAAAACTATGATTTAAGCATGAGCAAGTACAAAGAGGATGTATTTGAAGAAGTGGTCTACGAAAAACCCGCGAAGATGCTTGCAAAACTAAAGTCCATGGAGAGTGAAATCAGTTCGGAACTGAGCGAGCTTGAAGGAATGTTAGGAAAGGATAGGTGAAAATGGAATCATTCATTGATAAAATCCTTCGCAGAGGTGAAGGCAGGCGGATAGAGTTTAAAGCTGCAATGCCTGAAGGAAACCAGATTGCACAGACAGTGATAGCTTTTGCCAATGGTGTTGGAGGAGAGCTTTTCATTGGAATTGACGATAAAACCAAGAGCGTTAACGGTGTTGCTGATTCAGATGTTTTTAAATTGGAGGAAAAGATTTCTCAGATTGTTTTTGACAATTGCCATCCGCTTATCATTCCTGACATCACTATTTATCCGTATATGGACAGAAATATCCTTTGCGTAAAAGTATATCCCAGTAAAAACGGTCCCTATTTTTTAAAGAGTAAAGGGAAAAATAAAGGCACTTACATCCGGGTCAGTTCCACTAACAGGGTTGCAGATGAAGCGCTATTGAATGAGCTTGAAAGAAGGAGCAGGAATGTATCTTTTGATTCTCTGTCGGCATATGATGTTTCGCCGCATGATTGTGACTTGGACGAATTCAAAATATTTTACCATGAGAAGTGCGGCAGGAAGATTAAAAAAGAACAGTTGAAAACACTGGATCTTATTAAAATGGAGCGGGATGAGGAGCATGTTACAAACGCCGCTTTGCTGCTTGCTTCAAATCAGGTGAAAAAGCAGGTATTCCCATATGCGAAAATTGAATGCGCCCGCTTCAAAGGACGCACAACATCTGTAATGATAGACCAGCAGACAATAGACGGCCCCGTTTTTGCACAACCGGAAGAAGCCATGAAATTTATCATGCGGAATATTTCCCAAGGTTCAACCATTGACCTTATTTATAGGAAAGACAGGTGGGAGTATCCGCTTAAGGCCATTCGTGAAGCTGTCATAAATGCTGTTATCCACCGCGATTACTCTATACTGGGAAGTGACATTAAAATTGCCGTCTTTGATGATATGCTTGAAATTACAAGCCCAGGAACGCTGATGCCTTCGGTAAGTCCGGAATCTCTGGAAAACACTTCTTCCGAGATCCGCAACCGTGTGGTTGCCCCAATATTTAAAGATTGCAAACTTATAGAGCAGTGGGGTTCCGGTTTTCAAAAAATCTATGCCGACTTGGCTGATTATCCCACCATCTCCCTGAAAATAAACGAGCCCGGCCTCTCTTTTCAAATGCAGTTCATAAAAACCGACTACGCGTCTGAAATTGATACGCCTGCGCAAGATGTTGGCGGATTAAATGGCAGATTAAATGAGGCTAATGGCGGATTAAATGGCGGATTAAATGAGGCTAATGGCGGATTAAATGAGGCTAATGGCGGATTAAATGAGGGATTAAAATTTCTGCTGGCGGTAATTAAAGAAAATCAGGGGATTCAAATAAAAGAACTGGCAGAAAAATTAAACCGCTCAATAGATACTCTGGACAAACAAATCAAGAAATTAACCAAAATAAACCTGATTGAGCGGCGTGGCAGTAAAAAGACCGGCGGCTATTGGACACTGAAGCCCGAGGGGAAAAACAGTGAAAAAAAAACGGTGACGCGCAGGATTGCGAACGCACTGCGTTCGTAATTCAATTGTGACAGAAAGATTATTTATTTTAATTGCGTCCGCACTGCGGACGCAATCCACTAAGATAGAGCTAAATGGGGATTGAGGGGAGATTAGGATGATAAGTATTTTTTCAAATATTCCTTCAAGTTGGACAGTAAGAAATATACCCGATATATTCTTTTTTCAAGAAGGGCCTGGTGTAAGGAAATGGCAGTTTAGGGAGAAAGGAATAAAATTACTCAATGGCAGTAATATAAATAATGGCGTTCTTGATTTATCAAATACGAAAATTCATCTTGATGAAACAGAAGCAAATGGGAAGTATAAACATTTTCTAGTAAATGAAGGCGATCTTGTTATTGCAAGTTCCGGGGTTGTTGTAGACAATTTTCATAACAAAATAGCTTTTGTTAAAAAAGAGAATCTCCCTCTTTGCATGAATACCAGTACAATTAGATTCCAAGTGCTAGATGATAAATTAGCCTCACTTGAATTCTTGAAGTTTTTCTTAAAAACAATTTATTTTAAGAGGCAAATAGGAAAACTTATTACCGGATCGGCTCAGTTAAATTTCGGACCTAGTCATCTTCAAAAAATTCAAATCCCCCTTCCTCCTCTCGAAGACCAAATCCGAATTGCCGCCGTTCTCACCCGGGCGGAAAAGTTGATTGCCAAACGCAAAGAGAGCATCAAGGCCTTGGAAGAATTCTTGAAGAGCACTTTCCTGGAGATGTTCGGGTTAAATAGTCCAGATTATAAACAATGGAAAGTTGAACCATTATGTACTCATACAGAAATAGTTTCAGGTGTTACAAAGGGGAAAAAATATAAGTCTAGTAATTTAAAAGAAGTCCCTTATATGAGGGTCACCAATGTCCAAGATGGACATCTTAATCTTACAGAGATAAAGACAATTGCAGTCCCAGATGATGAAATTCAGCAATATAAATTGAGAAAAGGCGATCTTTTGCTCACCGAAGGAGGAGATCCAGACAAATTAGGACGTGGTGCTGTTTGGAATGATGAAATAGATGAATGCATACATCAAAATCATATATTCAGAGTTAGAGTTAGAGTTAAAGATAAATCAATTAATCCTGTTTTTCTTAGCGCACTTATGGCCAGTAAATACGGTAAGAGTTATTTTCTTAAGGCAGCCAAGCAAACTACAGGAATTGCCTCTATTAATTCAACGCAATTAAAAGCTTTTCCATTGATTAAACCCCCTCTTCCTCTCCAAACCCAATTCGCCTCCGTAGTAGAAAAAGTTGAATCCCTGAAATCAAGATACGCCCAAAGCCTCGCCGAACTGGAAAACCTCTACGGTTCCCTAAGCCAGCGCGCCTTCAAGGGTGAATTGGATTTGGGTGGAGTGTCGGTAGACTGAAAAACTGCATAAAAGCTCTGGGCGGTGTTGGAATTTGTTGGAGTTCACAACTTTAGTGTGTCTTAATCTTCAATAGGGTAGACACGCTGTGGAATAAGGGGCTCTGACCAGCTTGGGACGGTGCAAATATCTAATAATAATGCAGATGCGGGAAATGGGCTCGTGAAAACAGTATCTTACAAGCAATAATTGGGTAACCGTTAAGCTTATATTTTCTGTAATATTTGAGACGTTAATTTCAGGCGTGCAGGGCTTTGAATACCATTTTGGGATTTTCGGATATGACCTTGAGAAGAACCATTGCCGGTCCAACTGGGCGACGGCGCCCCTGCTCCCAATTTCTCAATGTTCCGGCACTCACCCCGATCATGTGTGCAAACTTTGACTGTGAAAAATCGAGACTTTCCCTCACGTGCTTGATGTCAAGCGGGGAAAAATAGAATTCTCTGGAAGGTTTCACCTTGCCCTTGTGAATCTCAACAGCTTCTTTCAGGCTTTCCGAAAGCTGTTCAAATAATTCTTTTCTCATTTTAAGCCTCTTGTAATGTTTCTTAATATCTCAAGTTCCTTTGCAGACAAATCATCCTTTTCATTCTTTCTATAGGAGACAAGAAGATAAATTCTATCCTTTACGTCATGATAGAAATATATTATTCTTACTCCTCCCCTTTTCCCCTTGCCTCTCCCTTTGATGCCGAAACGGATCTTCCTCAAACCACCGCTATTTTCAATGACATTACCGGCTTTCGGATCCGCCAGAAGGTCATTCTGGAGAATCCTATATTCTGGATCACTCATCAGGCTGGTTATCTGCTGAGTAAAAATTTTGGTTTCAATGAATGTCATTTTATGATTATACGCCATTGGCGTATCTTTTGCAAGAGGATATAGAACAAATTTTTCTGCCTGGCAGAAAAATTATTTAAGATGGGTCAACTTTGCGCTTCCGATGGGGAAGACATTGAAACCCATCTCGAAAAGCTCCCTATGATTCAGGATATTGCGTCCGTCGAATACGAAGACGGGCTTTTCCATAGAGTCGTATATTCTTTGATAGTCTAGCTTTTTGAATTCATCCCACTCGGTAAGGATAAGGATTGCATGGGCTTTCTTGGCGCATTCGTAGGGATCCTTGACGAGCTCGAATTTACCTTTCACTCCCTTGAGATCCCTTGCTGCATTGTCGAGGGCTTCCGGATCATAAATTGTGAGATCCGCTCTTTCCTCAAGAAGCATCTTGGTGATATAAATCGCCGGAGACTCCCTGGTGTCGCCGGTGTCAGCCTTGAAGGCAAATCCGAATATGGCGATCCTCTTCCCGGCCACTGTATTGAACATGTTCCTTACAATGTTCTTTACAAAACGCCTCTCCTGGAAATCATTTATCTTGACAACCTGCTCCCAGTAGTCGGCAACTTCGGGAAGCCCGTAATATTCGCAGAGATATACAAGGTTGAGAATGTCCTTCTTGAAACAGGATCCACCGAATCCGACACTAGTCTTAAGGAATTTCGGCCCTATACGGCTATCCATGCCGACAGCTTTTGCGACTTCATTGACATCCGCATCAGTTTTTTCGCAAAGGGCTGAAATGCTGTTGATGGATGAAATCCTCTGTGCAAGCATGGCGTTGGCTACAAGCTTAGAAAGCTCGCTGCTCCAGACATTGGTGAGGAGGATTTTCTCCCTTGGAACCCAATGTGCATAAATATCGGCTATCGCCTTCACTGCTTTTTTACCGCTGGGATTTTCCATGCCGCCGACAAGGACACGGTCGGGCTTATGCATGTCGTCGATTGCGGTCCCCTCGGCCATGAACTCGGGATTGGAGATAACGTCGAAGTCAAGTCCTTTGGTATTGGAATGGAGGATACGGTGCATTGCTTCGGCGGCTCTGAGCGGAAGAGTGCTTTTTTCAACGACAATCTTGCTGTCTTCCGCGTATTCAACAATAGCCCTGGCGGTTTTTTCCCAGTATTGGAGATCCGCAGCTTTTCCGGCACCCTCGCCGAAGGTCTTGGTGGGTGTGTTCACGCTAACAAAAATAATTCCAGCTTCCTTTATGCCTTTCGCAATGTCGGTCGTAAAGAAAAGGTTCTTCCCGCGCACGCTTTTCACAAGTTCAAAAAGGCCCGGCTCATAAATAGGGAGTTTCTCGGAATTCCAAGCTATTATCCTATTCTCGTCAATGTCTGCAACGGTAACCTTGTATTCAGGACATTTGGCCGCAATCACCGCCATTGTCGGTCCGCCGACATATCCGGCGCCTATGCATAAAATATTTTTACCCTTGTTCATGAGCAACCTCTTAAGATTAAAAAAGCCAATTGAAATATAAGCGGATAATCTATATCTGATATTGCACAAAGCCAATACTGCAAAAGTGTTAAGTTCCAGGTTTTAAGTTTTACGGAATATAATTTTCCTGAAACAGGAAAATTATCATAAAACATGGAACTCATGGAACAGCGAACGTGACAAAAGGCAGTCTGCCTATTATATTCAGAGGAAAATCGCAATAAACCTGGAAATACCGTTGCATGAAACTCCCCTTGAAAATACTCCCAATCGCGATTGTCGCAATCATGCTCCTCGATGCCACTGCTGCAGAAAAGATCAAACCAGAAGATAAAGCTCCATTCGCAAAAACAGGATATGAGGAAAGAATAAATTCGGAAGGCATGAAAATCCGGATCTTCAAAGATGCAACTGCCAGGCCGCTCTCCACCATGGCAACTACTGAAAAAGTCAAAAACAATTATGATGACACCTTCGAATATCACAAAATCCTAGACCTCTGGATGCGGGACCAGTATGTCGGAAGCTGGGGTTGCAAGGATGGGTCGCTGACAATCTACAAGGTCTTATATAACGCCCCTCCATTTGAAAATGAAATCCTCCTCAAGGACAATTATGAAATCTGGCGGGACCAAAGCAAGCATGAGTGGAATGAAGCTTCAATTCTTGAATGGATAAATTTCCTGACCGGTGACAAGATCAAGGATGTCTTCGAACAGCTCCAGAAGGACTCTCCGGCGAAATGCTCCGCGAGGCGTTACCATATGAAGAACGCCACCGATGATTTGAATTCATATTTATATTACCTTGTCACAAGCGAACGCCCCGGTGAAAGATATGTCCTGCTATATGAGCTCCCCAAAAATGCGGATTCCTATAAAAGTGAAAAATCAATCCTGCAGTCCCTCCAGTCGATTTCATTCTTCCCTCCAAAGAAAACTGACGAAAAAAACAAGAAGAAGACCATGGGAACAGCAGTTAAGAAGCGGGATTTTTCATCCGACTACGCCGCAAACAGGGAAAAAGTCATCAAGGACATTCAGAATCTGAAGAACTGGTGGTACCTCGAAACTGAAAACTTCATCATCGCCTCCAACCTTAAAAACAAGAAAACCATAAGCGAACTACAGCTGAACCTTGAGAAATGCCGTTCAGTCTACAGGAATTATTTTCCACAAAGAAACTCCCTGAAGGAGATCTGCGTCTGCAAGGTGTTTGAAAACAGGGACGAATACCTCTCATATGTGGGAGATAAATATAAATGGTCCGGCGGCATATGGATGCCGGACAAAAAGGAACTCCTAATCTCCCCTTCGGCCTGGGGGAAAACATCGGAGAAAAGGGACAGCATTATGGACATAGTTTATCATGAGGCTTTTCACCAGTATCTTTTCTATGCCGACGAAGCTGTCCCCTCCGTATGGTTCAATGAAGGCAACTCCTGTTATTTCCAAGGCATGAACTTAAAATCTGGAGACAAGGCAAAAATTGATTTAGCATGCTACTACGAAGACATGAAAAAACTTGCCGCTTCCGGAAACCTGAAGGTGGAATCCCTCATAAACATGGATCCTGCAACTTTCTACGGAGGGAAAGATGTCAATTATGCTTTTGCCTGGGGTCTACTGTTCTTCCTCCACAAAGGCGCTCCCTTACTAAAAGAGAAAAACAGGTATTCGGAAATTCCCATCAAATATTATGACGCGCTAATTGCGCTGAAGAATGGGGAAAAGGCCACAGCGAAAGCATGGGCTGGAATTGATATGAATAAGTTCAACAAGGATTTCCTGGATTTCTGGAAGAATTATACCATGATTAAAAGATCTGAGGAATACGATCCTGTTGAAGCCAAGGAAAAAGCGGCATTGCAGTTTAAAAAATAAAAAAACGACAATATCTTACAAATCGTCTAATAACCCACAAAACCAATCGTCATATATAATGAAGACTGAAGCTGACAACAAACGCGGAAATACCGGAAACGGAGCGGTTTTGGAACAGGTGCCGATGACTGACATAACTGAAATCATCAAGGAAAGAGAGGCCCCCCTGCTCCGATACGCGGGACGCCTGCTCCATGACAATGAGTCAGCACGCGACGTTGTGCAGGAGGTTTTCATAAAATATGTGCGGATTTCGCAGGATCGGGACCGGCTGAAAATAAACAATCTTCCGGCATGGCTTTACAGGGTGACAAGGAATTTGTGCCTGGATCATCTGAAATCAAAAAGAGTCCAGTTGGAAATACCGATCGACGAGAATATTGCGAACTTCGCAGGCGGGGAAAGCCCCGATAGAACACTCGAAAAGGAAGACGCCATGACGCTGGTCCGGAAAAAACTGATGGAACTTGAACCGCGCGACCGGGAAGTGGTGATCCTGAAGCTAGAACACGGCAGAAGCTACAGGGAAATATCGGAAATCATGGGAATCAGTGTGACAAACGTGGGTTTCATCTTACATACGGCAATCAAGAAACTGGCAAAGAACCTTAACGCAGAGGCAACAGGGAGGTAACCACCAAGGCACAAAGATGCAAAGGCACAGAGGCACAAAGTTTTTGAATTACCTATCCCTACCGTGTCTTAAGTGGTTAAAATTATGAATAGTAAAAATCAAAACATGTTAAATACTACAGCCCTTGCGGGCTTAACTACAAACCAATTGAATTCGAATTTGTTCGTAGTTAGTGCCGCAAGGCATGTTCTTATAATTAATATTGCCTCCGTCACTTTGTGCCTTAGTGCCTTTGCGCCTCTGTGCCAGGAATCACTATGAACTGCGAAAAAATATCAATAATGATGACCGACCTCCTTGCCGGAGAAATCTCCGAAAAGGAGAAGTCCGTGCTGGACAGTCATCTCGCCGCCTGCGAATCCTGCAGAAAAGAATTCGAAGAACTGAAGGCTGCCTGGTCGCTGACTGAATCCGCCCTCAAAGCAGATTTTTTTGATGATTCACTTAAACCAGACCAGTACCAGAAAGTGTTTAACAGCGTAAAATCCGGAAAACCGCCTAAATCATCAACAAAACCTAAACCTAAGAAATTCATCTGGCTCGAAATTGCGGCAAGCATAACCATTCTGATTATTCTAGCAGGTTTGATGCTCCCATCGCTCTCTCAATCACGCGAGAAAGCACGGCTAATTTCAGCTAAAAGCAGATTACAAGAAGATGTTGCATTGAAAATGGCTTTGCACGATAAATCCTCAGACGCAGAGGGTGAAGAAGATCGCTCCAATGCACCGCAGGAACAAAAGAATGGAACCATTGCAGGTGATTGGCATCCGATACCAGTTCCCAGCGGTATGGTCGTAACACAGAAAGAAAAAGCAATTGCATCAGATGAATCCGGCATAACTAGGAATCGCGGATTTGCCACGGCCGTGTCAAAAAGCGAAGTCGCATTGGGAGAGGAACTGCAGAAAGGGAGACATCAAGAATCTGATTTGCTTGAAGACAGAGACGCAGGCAAAGATGCCAAATATAAGGATAGCGATGAAGACAGCATACCAGAAAAATCAGTAATGAAAAATGGGAATGTACTTACTGTCGACGGCCATGCTCAAGGTCTCGTTGGAGCAATCGGAGGGCCTTCGCCAACCGTCGCAAGAGAAAAGAAAAACGAAAGACATATAATCGCCGAATCAAAATGGGAATATAAAAAACCCGCTGACAAAAATCTTACTGACGATTACAAGCATACGGAAGTGGCAGCCGCTGCGAAACCCGCACTGCCTCCGGCTATCCCTGTTCCAATGGCAAGGTCGGGCTCTTTTTCAGCTGCGCCAGCCGCAGATCCTGCTCCATCAGTTACAGCTGCGCCCGCAAAAGCAGCGAAATCTGAAGCTTCTGCAGTTCTTATGCCAATTTTCGCAAGAAAATCGGTGAAAGAAGAAGATTCAAAACGGGACGCTTCAGGAATGGATTATATAAAGTCAGAAAAGGCCCCGGTTTCGAAAATAGTATCCGACCCGGCAAAGGCAAAAGAACAATTAGCCTATGACCTAGCTGACAACCGCGAAATGGCAGAAATTGGAAAGAAGTCAAAAGTCGCCATTGGCGCGGAAGAAGACAAGGGAGGAGTCCTTATCGGAAGGAATTATTCCCTGAACCTGAAACTCTGGGATTTGACCGATGAGAAGACTGCCCGCGAATTCCTGAAAAGAAAAGGTGCGAACTTCGCAGATTCAGCGGAGATTTCAATTAACAAGGACACAAATACAATTACAATCAAGAGCACGAAAGAGAATCTGGAAAAAGCCGATGAACTTTTCAGCGAACTTCGCAAATCCGAGGATTCACTGAAGGAAATGAAAAACGGGCTTCCCTTTGTTCCTACAAAACAGAAACCTTTTTCCACATTCTCGATTGATGTAGACACGGCATCCTATACTATGGCAAGGAAACTTCTGCGGAACGGACAGAAACCGGATTCAATTTCGATAAGGCCTGAGGAGTTCATTAACTATTTCGATTATCATTATCGTTCTCCATCAAACTCGACTTTCTCAGTGTACCTTGAATCCGCGCCTTCAGTATTCCGGCCGGAAAACTACACCCTCCGTGTCGGCGTGAAAGCCCGCGAACTCGGACCTGACGGGAGCCGCCCATCCGTTTTCACAATCGTGATTGACTCAAGCGGTTCAATGGCGCGTGAAAGCAGGATGGATCTTGTGAAAAAAACTCTGCCCCTTCTATTCGATCAGATGAAGCCAGACGACACGGTCGCAGTCTTCGCATGCACCCACCGCACCATAAATATCGTAAACTATCTTCCAGTCAAGGAAAAAAGAACCATAATCAAACTGGTTGAAGGTATTATGCCTGCCGGTGTCGCCGACATCGAAAACGGGCTAGTGACAGCCTATGATTCTGCGCTTAAACATTATGTGTCCGGCGCATACAACCGCGTCATTCTCCTGACGGACGGAATTTCGAACATAGGCACGCATTCGGCAGAAAAGATTCTCACAAAAGTGAGTTCCGCCAGAAACATGGGAATCACAAATACCGTAATCGCCCTGGGAGGCGACGGGGATGATAAATTTCTCGAGACCATCGCAAACAAAGGCGACGGGAATTACGTCTACATTGAAAACGAGGAAGGAGCCAGGGAGCTCTTTGTTAACGAATTCGCCGGACGCTTCCGTGAAATTGCACGGGACGTGAAGATTCAAGTCGAGTTCAATCCGATGATTGTCAGCCAGTACCGCCAAGTCGGCTATCAGAACCGCCAGCTTAGCAAAGCCGATTTCCGCAATGACAAGGTAGATGCCGGCGAGGTCGGAGCAGGACAGTCCGTAACCGCCCTCTATGAAATGAAACTCAACAAGGCTTTTCCCGCCAAGAACGGTGACACGGCCATTGACAATCCCATCAATTACTCGATCTGTATCGTAAGACTGCGTTACAGAAGGGCTGACAACATGGACATAGAGGAAAGGGAATTCCCGCTGGCCTATCATGAATTGAAATTCAATTTCGACAAGGCTTCTTGCGGGTTCCGGCTTGCGGCGGCGGTTGCGGAATTCGCAGAATTCCTGCGTTACCCCGATGTTCCCGGAATCGCCAATCCCGAAAACATTATGAGGCAGATCCAGGGAGTGATTGGCGAGGATTACAGGAACGACGGGAAGGTCGCTGAGCTGTATGGATTAGTTAAGAACGTGAAGTGAACCACGAAACACACGAATTACACGAAAAACTTGATAGTATAATGTTTTTTTATGTTGGAGTTCAAGCTTTAGCTTGTCTTATATTGCTGGTAGTAGCGCAATTTATTGCGTGTTCTTAGTAAATCGGGCTTTCCAGCCCGATCATTTAGACGGTCTGAAAAATCCGCTTTACTTATAAGAACGGCGTATAAATACGCCTACTACAAACATATTAAGATCTGGAATTCATTACAATCTTAAAGGAGGCTTTATGAAAACATTGTCAGCAATCGCCGGGGTCGTACTTTTATTTTTAAACTGTAATCTCATCAACGCCCAGGAAGCCCCTCCGCCGCCGCAGGAAAAAGCATTCACCGTTGACAGTGTCAAAGTTGAAGGCGAGATAATTGACGAGGAGAACATAAGTTTCACCCTCTCCTTTACTGCAAACGCCGATGAACCCGGAACACTGAAGCTCATCAGCGGTAAAATCACGGAGATCTCTTCCGAACTGAAAACTAAAGGCAGTGGATTCCTCTGGCTCGGTAAAGGCGACTTTAAAATCATTTTCAAAGACGGCTCATATGTTCTTGAGTGCGTAAAACCCGGAAAATGCAGTGTGAAATTCTCGTTCGCCGCCAAAGTCGAAGACCTTGGAATCGGAACACTGAAAAATAAAAATGTCCAGCAACCCCAGGTTCTCCATCCTGAAGAAAGAAAGAAAATAAAGTCATGCAGTTTCGGGCTGCTTCCGGCAATTGCCCGTTCAATTCAGATAAGCAGCAAAAAGAAGGACGTCGAACTGGAAATCCCAGGCGCGTTGAATGTCGAGAAGAGAGATGTCGGGGCTGGAGGCGCAGTATTCTCGGCGGTTCTTCCTCCAGAAGGCGATCTGACCATTAACTGGCACAGCCAAGTTGAGAAAATATCCGCAAATCTTGTCACAAGCGTTCAGGCAATCACAATCGCCGATGTCTATCCCGGCACAGTTAAACTCAATTCCCTCTTCAATTACACAGTCATACAGGGGAAACTTTCAAATCTTGAAATCAAAATCAGCGCAGGGCTCAATGTGTTGAGCGTCACCGGTGAAAACATACAGGATTGGAAAGTCGTAGGGGACAATGATTCGGGAAACACCCTGCTTGTAATTCTGAGCCGCCAGTACGAGGATTCATACAGCGTTGCAATTGAAGCTGAAAAAGTACTCCCCGACTTTCCAAGCAAATTTTCACTGCCGTCGGCAATCCCGCAGAAAACCCTGAGGATAGACGGCTATCTCGCATTCGGCACCAACGGTGCAATCAAACTGATTGTCGAAAAGACATCGGGGCTCAACCAGATTGACAACAGCGCCTTCCCATCCGTCTCCGAAATGCGTAAAAAGACAAAGGAGCTTCCGAAGCGCAGCCTTTTCACCTATAAATTCTCCGGAGAGAAATATTCCCTTGATACAAGCGCCGACAATATAATGCCCAGCTATACAGTAGACCTGAATTATGTCCTGACATTCAAGGATGAAGACCTTCTCGTCAGGGCAATCCTCAGCCTTGACATCAAAGACGCACCTCTACGCGAACTCCTCATAAGGTATTCCAACGACATGACTGTCAACAGGGTTGAAGGAAGGGCCGCCATTGCGGATGATTATGAGCTCTTTGAAAAAGACGGGCAGAAATGGCTGAAGATTCCCTTCTCTCCCGACACCATCGGCAAAGCGGATCTTTTTATAAACTTTGAGAAAAGCATGAAAAAAGAGGCGTCAACCAAGATCCCGGCCTTCTTCATTGACAAAGCCAAGAGCGTCAGAGGATATATAATGCTCTCGGCAAACAGGGGTCTCTCCCTTTCCATTGAAGACCTTAAAAATCTCCGCAGGATACACACGGGTTCCGCGCCCCTCAGGGAACCAGGACTTCAACATGCATTCCGCTTCAAAGACCAGGACTGGGATGGAAAGGTCAGCGTGGTGCATGAGCAGGTAAACATTGTCTCCGAGGTCTTCCACGTCGGCTCCGTCGGTGAAGGCACACTTTACGGAAGTTCCATTTTCACCTATCATGTCTCCGGCGCACCGGTCGACAAAATCCAGATGAAAGTCAATCCGCTCCTCAAAAACCTCGAGTTCACAGGCGGAAACATAATTGACTGGAAGATGCTTGACGACAAACCTGAATTCCAGACATGGCAGGTGAATTTCAGGGAGAAAATCTTCGGTGACTACACGCTTCTCGCAACTTATGAAACGCCCCTTTCTGGATCAGACACAAAATACAGGATGGGAGATCTCAACACTTCAGGCGCAGGAGCGGAAAGCGGATTCATCGCGCTGACAAGCGTCCGCAACCTGAAAGTATCATCGCTCAGAAATGCCGACAACGTGATTGAAATCGAAGCCTCTGAAATCCCTGACGAATACAAGGGATTCCTGCAGAACCCGATATTGAAAGCCTACCGCTTCGCTGGCACCCCACACTGGATTGACCTTGATATTTCAGGATATTCCTCGCAGCAGATGATAAACATCGCTGGGGATCATGCGAAATACACGACAAGAATCGACCGCAACGGCCAAGCGGTCACAACCGCAGAATACCGGATCAAGAATTCATCCCTGCAGTTTCTGTCGATGGAGCTTCCGGAAAAATCCGAACTCTGGACAGTCAAAGTAAACGACGATAAAAAACGAGTCTCATCTTCGGGCAACGGCAAATATCTGATTCCCCTGCCCCGCAACCAGAACACCGACGATCCGATCAAAGTTGAAATAAGTTACGCCCAGAAAAACGGGGAACTCGGGAAATCAGCCGATCTAAAGCTTTCCGCTCCGGTACTCAACCTCGAAACAATGTTTTCACGCTGGATAGTGCAAGTCCCGGACAACTACAACCTAACCGAATACGGCGGAAATATGACACCGCTGCATAATCCGCAGAGGATCGGCCTTTCCGGAATCCTGACAAGATTTTCGGCATGGATGCACCGCTTCCTGAACCCCATGCTATTCATACCATGGGTTGCAATTACCGCATTAGGCGCATGCCTGGCATGGAGCTGGTCCAGCGGAAAACTCAAAATCCTCACAACCTCAGTGTCTGTCATCTTTATCGGATTAGCCCTCCTTTTTGCCTGCGCAGTCATTGAACGGCAGCTTCATAAAGTCAGCTCTGAATTCATGCCGGAGCCCGTCAACACCTGTGAATTCACACGGATGTTCAGCCTTCCGCAGGACACTCCTAAAATTGAAGTTTACATGTCGGACATGAAGTCCTTTTCATTCTTGAAACTAGGGTTCGCGGTTTTCACTGGATTTATCGGCTTGGCCTTCCTCTCCATAGGCGGGCTTTCATCAGGAAAAATAAAATCGCCGCTGCTGCTATCGCTCGGCCTGGTATTCCTGACATACGCACTTTCACAATGGCTATACCTGAATGCCATAGCCGCGTTTTTGTTCGCAGCCCTTGTCCCGGTCATCCTGTCGGTCAGCCTATGGCGCGTAATTTTTAAAAGATGCAGGACGATTGCTGCCGCATTCATCGCATTCATCATTTTCGTACCGCTTTCCAACAGCGCCCCGGTTTCCGGAGTCTCCATTGAAGAGGTGCATTTCAATATTTCCGCGACAATAACCGACAATGACAAGGCAGTCACCGGAACAGCCCGCTACATGATAAAAGTTGAAGACGAAGGCATCATGACCCTGCTTCCGGCTCCAGCCGTCCTCACCGGAGCGATCCCGCAGATCCCAGGCATTGAAATCACAAGAGGCGGAAACAACTACATGCTGAAGGCCAAAAGCTCGGGCTCATACGAATTCGAGCTCAGCTTCCTTCTTCCCATAAGCGAGGAAAGAAACGGCAGTTACAATTTCCCCCTCAACATACCTGCCTGCAAAAAGAATTCCGTTTCGGTAAAGATGAACAGGGAAAACATCGACATCAAATCGGACGATGCCGTTTTCTTCAAGTCATCATTTGTAAACAATCTCTGCAGCGCCGAAGCGAATTTCGTTCCCGGGTCGAAGGCCGTGTTTCTCCTGCAGCCGCAAGGGAGGAAAGTTGAAAAGGAGAAAACCGTGTTCTTCACGAGCATTGACGCCCTTGCGAAATTCGCAAGCGGTTTCGTAGAGACAAAATATCTCCTGAACTTCCAGGTCGCGCAGGGGGAGACTGCGAAATTCGCAATTGAAGTTCCGAAAAACATGCGGGTCACATCGGTTAACGCCCCCGATCTCGGAGCCTGGCGGTTCACTGAGGAAAGCCATATGCTCGAAATCTTCCTTTCACAACCGCACCACGGGAATTTCACAGTAACCGTCGTCACACAGATTGCTAACTGCAACCTTCCATATGAGGCGATAATCGGCACCTTGTCGGTGATGGATTCCGACAAGCAGTACGGAACAGTTGGCGTAAGCGCCGACTCCAATGTACAAGTATTGGTTGATGACAAACTCGACGGGTTCAACAGTATAAACCTGAATGATTTCACTGCGAAATCCGCAGATGCCGGAGCGAGTTTGAAGAAGGCCTTCCGATACAATAGACCTCCGGCCTCCATTACCGTTAAGGCAAGCGCGGTCGAACCCGAGCTTCGGATAAGGGAAAACAGCCAAGTTTCATTTGAGGAAGAACGGACTATTCTCACGTCCGATCTCAATATTGAAATAGCGAAAGCCGGAATTTTCTCCGTGTCCATTGATATTCCAAACAATTTCGACATTGACAAGGTCACAGGCAAGAACGTCCAGCACTGGGATGAGGTTTATGAAAAGAATGTCCACAGGCTCCTCGTGCATTTCGACAAGAGCATCAGCGGTTCAACCGATATCCACATCGAGTTGAGCATGCTCGACAGGAAACGCGAGAGAACAATGACGATACCTAAGGTGACGGTTATCGGCGCCCAGAAACATAAAGGTGATCTTGAAATAACTGTAGAGCGCGGGACAAGGATGGACATTGTCTCGAGGCAGGGATTGGAAATCAAAACCGAGGGATTCGCACAGGCCAGGGACAAAAGCGCGCATAGGTTCTCGATTGTAAGGGCCGACTGGGAGCTCAAGGTCGGGTTTGACGTGATTTCCCCATGGGTGCAGGCGGAAATCCTGCAGATCGGAAAAGTCACAGAGGGCGTTGTCGAGTACGACGTCCATTTCCATTACACAATCGAAAACGCCGGGGTGAAATTCTTCAAGGTGAGGCTTCCGGAAAATGCGGAGACTCCTGAATTCACAGGTGAAAATATTGCCGGCACGCAGAACCTCGGTAAAAACCTATGGGAGATAGAACTTCATCAGAAGGTGAACGGGAAATACAGGCTGCAGGCGCACTACCGCCAACCTTATGAAAGAAATACGCAGGTGAAGATTGCGTCAGTAATGACAGAAGGCACAGAACTGCAAAAGGGGTATCTCTCTGTCCTCTCCGAGGATTCACTCCAGGTGAAGCTTGCCGGAAGGGCAGGAGAGATATCTGAATTTGATGTTAGGAAAATACCATCCAACTTCAAGGTTGATTATCTCTCAAACGCAGTGATGTGTTTCAGGACGGTCGGCAATGATTATTCCCTGATGCTTGATGTTGTAAGGCACAAGGCCGCCGAGCAGCTCAAGGCCCAGGTAAGGGAAGTCAACATCAGTTCCGTGGTGTCCCCAGAAGGAAGAGTCATAACGAGCGTGCTAATCGCCCTGAACAACGGGAATGAGAATTTCCTGGAGATGAAGTTGCCGGAAGGAAGCAGCATGTGGTCTGTCCTTATTGACGGACAGGCAGTTGACGTTGCTAAGGAAAAAGGCAACATGCTGATTCCGCTCCGGCAGGGTCTTTCCGTTGGAGGGCGCAATCAGAACGTTGAAATAATCTATTCTCTTCAGGCGGACAAATCCTGGACACCACGCTGGCAGATTTATAACGGGCCGGCATTCAATATTCCACTCAACAACATAAGCTGGAATCTATATCTGCCTCCAGACTTCAAGTATTCAGGATACAAGGGGACTCTTGATTATTTTGACCGTACAATGGCATCGGTGGCATCGGTCAATCTAGAAGACTACGACCGCGGCTATAAGATGTACAGCGATGAAAACAGGAAGAATGCGAAAGTACTGCTTACACAGGCAAACAAGCTTGCCGCATCCGGCAAGAAAAAAGAGGCTGTGGAGTATTTCCAGAACGCATCAAATATGTCGGCAAACGATGCCGAGTTGAATGCCGATGTCAAAGGACAGTGGATACAGATGCAGAGGGACAACTCCATACAAGGCCTTTTCAGCAGAAGGGCGGTTCAGAAGAAAGGGAAAGTCGGTTCAATTGATGAAGAAAGACAGTCGGCAGTTCCACAAGCTGCGCAGATTGAGGATATAAATGTTATAAAACAGCAGCTAGGCGGAACGGAAATCAGCCACCTCCAGACAATCTCGGACAAGATATTCATCCAGCAGCAGGCAGCGGCGGCCGTCCCTCATCCGCTGAGACTCACTATCCCGCAAGGCGGGACAAAGCTTGAATTCAGGCGGATGCACCAGGTGACCCCTTTTGCTCCGGCCCAGATTGAGTTCAAAGCGGCGCAGAACATGGAATGGAGGAATCTTTCCGGATTTATCGCAGGAATAATCATTGCAATAGGATTGACCGTTCTGTTAATTATAATCAGACCGGCGTTCCGGAAAGATTAACCACCAAGGCACAGAGGCACAAAGGAACACAGGCAGATAGTTCCAAATAAATTCGGGAGCCAGACAAAAGGCCAAATAAAAGAAGTTCACCACTAACAAACACTAGTTGGACACAATTTACTATTTTTTAAAGATACTGCGTACTCGATAGTTA